>NZ_JBHIOZ010000007.1:0-16296 GCF_042195805.1 Bartonella sp. AP57NXGY
CACTAAAAGAGTGTTATAGAAATGATGTGTCATGACGATTCTACCACTCGATAGTGCTTCGATAAGAGAGGCAATAGCGCTTCTTGAACAAGGGAAGTTAGTAGCGTTACCAACGGAAACTGTTTATGGATTAGCGGGCGATGCAACCAATGGGAGGGCAATTTCTTCTATTTACTCTACAAAGGGTCGTCCACAAATTAATCCTCTTATTGCGCATGTTAGCGGCATCGAAATGGCACAACGTTATGTTAAAATTGACTTTCTTTCACGCCAATTAATAGAGGAATTTTGGCCAGGGCCTTTGACATTGGTTTTGCCTTTAAAGGAACAGCATAATATCCATCCTTTAACAACCTCTGGTTTGAATACCTTGGCCGTTCGTTTTCCAGACAGTCGTTTTGCGGAAGTGGTACAACATTTTGGCCGTCCACTTGCTGCTCCTAGTGCGAATCAATCGGGGCGTCTTAGCCCTACTTCAGCTGAGGCTGTTTTTGCATCTTTGGGGGAATCTGTTCCTTTGATATTGGACGGAGGACCTGCTAAAATAGGGCTGGAATCAACGATTATTAAAATTTGTGGTGAAAATATTTATCTTTTGCGTCCAGGGGGGCTTGCGGCTGATGAAATTGAAGAGGTTGTGGGGAAGCCTTTAAAACGGATAGATCAAAGGGCGGCGATTGAAGCTCCTGGGATGTTAAAGTCGCATTATGCTCCCAATGCTACGGTTCGTTTGAATGTAGAAAAGGTGGAAAATGGTGAAGCGCTTTTAGCATTTGGTTCAAAGCGTGTTATGGGGGCTGAAAATGCCGTTTCTATTTTAAACCTTAGCGAAGATGGAAAGTTGGAAGAGGCAGCCTCTCATTTATTTCAATATATGAAGGAATTAGATTCATTTAAAGTGAGATGTATCGCAGTAGAACCTATTCCATCATACGGATTAGGAGAGGCTATCAATGATCGTCTTATACGGGCTGCAGCTCCAAAGGAGAAATGAACATGGAGCAGGAATTAATTGAAGGGTTTAGGGAAATTGTTGGTGCTAAGCATGCTATAACGGATCAAGCTTTGATTGCACCGTATTTGCTTGAAGAGCGTGGGCTTTTTCATGGAAAAACACCTTTACTTTTACGTCCATCTTCTTGCGCAGAGGTCTCATCGATTATGCAGTTCGCGAGCAAAACGCGCACACCGATTGTGCCACAGGGTGGAAATACAGGGCTTGTGGGGGGACAACAACCAGATGAAGGAGGAGGGAGCGTTCTTTTATCCATGGAGCGATTAAATAAGATTAGAGCTATAAATCTTGAGGGAAATTTTGTTGTTGTAGAGGCTGGTGTTATTTTACAGGATTTACAGAAAAAAGTGGATGAATCAGGTCGTTTTTTCCCTCTTTCTTTGGCATCTGAAGGTTCTTGCCAAGTAGGAGGCAATCTTTCGTCGAATGCTGGAGGGACAGCTGTTTTAGCTTATGGCAATATGCGTGATCTTTGTCTTGGTTTAGAAGTTGTTTTACCGGATGGGCGTATTTTAGATGATTTGCGTTTTGTTAAAAAAGACAATAGCGGTTACGATTTAAAAGATCTTTTTATTGGTGCAGAAGGCACATTGGGAGTTATAACTGCAGCCGTTTTGAAGATGTTTCCAAAAATAAAAGGAAAAGCTGTTGCTTTGGTGGGATTATATAGTCCGGCGAAGGCTTTAGAGTTTTTATCTCTGGCTCAAGAATATGGAGGAGGGATGTTGACAGGTTTTGAGCTCATGGGAAATCTCAGTTTGCAAATGGCTTTAGATTATAAGATGTGTGAGAAGCCTCCTCTTCAGCGGAAACATGAATGGTATGTATTAATGAACATTTCATCGTTGCAAGGCAATGATGAGGCGTTATCGGTATTGAGTACTATTTTAGAAGAAGCTTTAAAGAATGCGGTGATAGAAGATGCAGTTGTTGCGCAATCTTTAAAACAGCAAGATTTTTTTTGGCAATTACGAGAAAGTATATCATCAGCACAAAAGTTAGCAGGAGGGTCCATTAAGCATGATATTGCAATCCCACTTGCTTCTATTCCTGATTTTATTGCTGAGGCAGCGCTTATTGTTGAAGATATTGCTCCAGGAGCAAGGGTGATTTGTTTTGGACACATGGGCGATGGAAATTTACATTATAATATTACACAACCTGTAGGAGCTGATACGACAGTGTTTTTGCAGTTATGGTCAACAATGAATCATCGCATTCATAGTTTAGTGGTGGACTATAGAGGTGCATTTTCTGCTGAGCATGGAATTGGTCAGCTTAAGCGCGAAGAACTTCGTTCTTTTAAATCGCCTGTCGCATTGGATATTATGCAAGGGATTAAAAAAACACTCGATCCTTTAGGGATAATGAATCCTGGAAAAGTATTATAATTCAAGAATGGTGATCATGCATTTTTGTTTAGATTTTAATAACCAAAAAAGAAACCAGTTGTTTTTTATTCAAACTTTTAATAATCCAATGAGAAAAAGCTGCTAAAGGGTGTATGTTATTTAAGATAAATTGGGATAATGTATATGGCTAATCAATGCTTTAATCAGGCAAAAGCGGTGCTTGAATTTCGGTTAGATCCGTGCCATTTGCCACAAACGACGACATATTTTTCATCCAAAACGGGTAATCAGGTTATTTGTTCGTTAAATGAGCGTGGTGTTTCTTTTAAAACGGATATGCCTTCAAGCTTATCGCATTTAATACCCCCTTATCATTTTCAAGGAATTGCAGCACGTACCGTAAAAACGCGTTCAGGAGAAAGAGCTGTTGCATTAGAATTACTTCATACCGATGAGGAAGCTTGTATACCGCTTTTGGTTTCCAGAGATTTGAATAATGTTCTTCTGGATTGGCGGTTATGGGCGGATACTTATGGCCTTCCCATGCTTATGATCAATGAAGATAATCGCATTCTGGTTGTAAAAGATCGTTCTGATTTACATCGATTTTTTGGTACAACAGCACATTCTAAACAAAAGCATTTTTTACTTCGTTATAGCAATCCGTTAGGCTTGCGTTTGGTGATTGCGAATCGAATTGCACTCCAGTAAATTAACATGCATTCATTTTTGTACGACCGTCAGCATTTATCTTGTTGTGCTGTAAAACATCGTTGTTTGGGGAGGTAACATAAGGCATGTAAACTTCACACATGAAGTGTTTTTAGAAGATATGGCGAATATTCTAAGTTTGCTTGTAGGTCTTTGTGTAAGTGCAGCATATGAGTGGGAAGCAAGAGGAACCCGCTTAATGAGAATTCAGACCTTTACAGACGGGATTTGGTGTGACTTTTGGTTCTTGAAAACAAAGAGAAAGTCAATGATTGTAAATGAGAGTTTTTTGACACCATACATTGGCAGCAGGAATCGATGATGTAGAACGCTTTTTTCAGAGAGGTAAAAACGGTTTTCATAACAATAGAAACTGTTTTTTTGCGGTATAATTTTGGGTTTTTGCCACATTATTAAAAACACCAGAAGATTACTGGAAGTGTTTTTGAATTTTTTTTATAAATCATTTCTCCATGTTGAATGAAAGCTTTGAATATTGCAGAATATTCTTATTTCATCTCTCTTTTATAATCAAAATCATTTAGATAGAAAGGGTTATCGTAATATTGAGAATTGGAAAATACAATGATGGTATAGGTTTTTATTTTTATTCCAGAAAGCTGGCAGAATGGATTTATACTATTTGCAGGTAGTGTCGTAAAATGGGAATGATAAGCATGAGAGATATTGTTTAAGAATTTGTATGTGAATAACATAACTATCTTTTTTGGGCATTTTATTTTTCGTAAAAGCGGAGTTTCACTAAAAACGCGATAAATAAAAGAAATGATAGTATATACGTTTTTCCTCAGGATTTTATAAGAAAGAAAGTGTTTATAAAAATGATGAGAAAATGCGTTTAAAGTAAAGACAACAGTAAAATGATTATTTTATATTACATCTTCAGATTCAGAAAATTTTCCTATTTTATCATGAGTAGATATCCTATTTACAATATTTGATTGTTCAAAGGAAAGCACACTTATTTTTTCAAAATTATGGCAACGTAAAACAGTGAGAAAATTTTTGTATCATGCTCTTATATAAAATAATAAAATCGTAAAAAAAGAATATTCAAAGGATTTAATTTTCTCGCGCAACGGCTCTCCATCCGATATCTCGACGAACAAAACCTTCTGGCCAATCAATAAAATCAACAGCTTCATAAGCACGTTTTTGTGCATGCGTAATCGTTTTTCCTGTTGCAGTTATATTGAGTACACGTCCACCATTTGCAATGAGTTCTCCATCACGCAACACTGTACCAGCTTGAAAAACTTTCACATCGGGAAGAGTGTTTACTTGATCAACGTTACGGATAACAGTACCTTTTTGGGGAGAGTCTGGATAACCATTAGCAGCCATAACAACGGTGAGAGCTGTTTTTTCAGACCACCGAAGAGGCTTATTTTCAAGTTTTCCTTGAGCAGCAGCAAGAAAAATTGGCAAAATATCATCTTTGAGGCGCATCATTAAAACTTGACATTCAGGATCACCGAATCGTACGTTAAATTCAATTAATTCGGGTCCTTTTTGCGTTATCATTAATCCGACGAAGAGAATACCTTTAAAGGGGGCGCCCATTTCTTTCATGCTTATTAAAGCTGGTTCAACAATTTCTTTGAGAGTACGATTCACTATTTCTTGGGTCATGATGGGCGCTGGTGAATAAGCACCCATACCACCGGTGTTTGCTCCAGTATCCCCATCACCTACACGTTTATGATCTTGAGCAGATCCAAAAGGAAGAGCAAGTTTACCATCACAAAGGCAGAAGAAGCTTGCTTCTTCACCTTCAAGAAAAGATTCTACAACAATTTTGTTTCCTGCATCTCCAAATGTACTTTTGAAGCAGGCATCAACTGCGTTAAACGCTTCTTCCATAGTTGTTGCAACCACGACACCTTTGCCAGCTGCTAAGCCATCAGCTTTAATAACAATGGGAACACCTTGTTGCTGAATGTAAGCTTTAGCTTTAGAGGCATCATTAAAGCATTGGTAACTTCCTGTAGGAATGTTATTCTTCCGACATAAATCTTTTGTAAAGGCTTTTGAACCTTCTAGTTGAGCAGCTTTTTGAGTAGGACCAAATACACAGATGTTAGCGCTATTAAGAGAGTCTGTTATACCCGCCACCAAGGGTGCTTCTGGTCCTACAATTACAAGATCAATAGAATGTGCTTTACAAAAATCAATAACAAGGGGATGGTCATCAATGTTCAAATTAATATTTTCACCAAATTCTGTTGTTGCAGGATTTCCAGGAGCACAATATAACTTTGTTAGCAGTGGTGATGCTGCTATTTTCCATGCTAAAGCATGTTCTCGTCCACCTGAGCCAATAAGAAGAATATTCATTGCTTGCTCCTCTCATAAAAGATAATTAATCTCATCCCCTTCTCATAAGAATGAAATGTCTCTATCGCAAGACCAAAGGTAAATCATTTGATGAAAAAAAATAAAAATATCGCGCATGTTCAATCCTATGATAGCCAAGGACGGGTTATGGATGCATCTTCCAAACAATGGGTCTACAGCTTCCTTCCCCGTTCTTTATGGTTTTATGCGCAATTGGCGCGTTGGGAT
Source organism: Bartonella sp. AP57NXGY (assembly GCF_042195805.1). Classification (NCBI taxonomy): domain Bacteria; kingdom Pseudomonadati; phylum Pseudomonadota; class Alphaproteobacteria; order Hyphomicrobiales; family Bartonellaceae; genus Bartonella; species Bartonella sp. AP57NXGY. The sequence goes on from NZ_JBHIOZ010000007.1 coordinate 5,665, forward strand.
CGGCCTATCGGTTGGCAATTGTTGATGTGGCCTTGTTTTTGGTCAACAACAATGGCTTTTTTCTCTTATAACATGCATTACGATACTCTTTTATCAATGTTTCTTCATTGGGTTTGGTATCTTTTTCTTTTTTTTCTGGGGTCTATTGCTATGCGAGGGGCAGGATGTACTTGGAATGATCTTATTGACCATAAAATTGATGCTCAGGTAGAAAGGACACGTTCTCGCCCATTGCCGACAGGTCATGTGAGTCGGTTGCAAGCAAGAGTTTTTATACTTGTGCAATGTTTAGTTGGTTTAGTTGTTTTATCACAATTTAATAGGTTTAGTTTTTTTCTAGGTATTTCGTCATTGATAGCTGTTGCATTTTATCCTTTTATGAAACGCGTAACATATTGGCCGCAGTTTTTTTTAGGCGTTGCATTTAATTGGGGGGCATTAATGGGGTGGGCTGTTGTCTTTGGAAGTTTAAGCTGGGCACCAATCTTGCTTTATGTGGGATCAATTTTGTGGACCATAGGATACGACACAATCTACGCACATCAAGATAAAGAAGATGACATTACTGTTGGTGTCCGTTCTACGGCTCTTCTTTTTGGTAAAGCAACCAAGCGTGCTTTAGTATTTTTGTATGGTGGTTTTGTGATGTTCGTTAGTCTAGCATTTTATTTAGCTGGAGTTCCTGTTCTTAGTTTTTTGGGGATTTTTGTGGCAAGTATCCATATGTTTATTCAAATTAAAGTCATTGATATAGATGATAGTTCACAATGCCTCAGGCTTTTCAAATCTAATTCGCTTATTGGTTTTGTGATTTTTTCTGGTTTAGTATGTGGGGGTATATGGATGATATTTTATCCTGCGGTCTAAAAATAAGTTAGCTAAAATCATAGTTTCTACTGAATACAGTATGTTTTTTTTAATAAGCTTGTTGCTAATCTATTTTTAAGCAATACAGTAGAAAATATCACCAATTAACCTTTACAGTGAAAATAAAATTCTTCTATTTAAATAGAATAAATCATCTTCTTTTAGAATTTTTCGAATAAAAAATATTTGTTTAATTATTGCGAAGAAAAAATCTTCATAACGATGAAGTTTGAAGGATTAGGGATAAAGTTTTTGTCTTTTCCAATCGCTGTGTTCAACACAATCCCGTGTAAAAAGCAAACGATCATGTAAACGAAATGGGCGATCGCACCAGAACTCTATAGAAAGGGGTTTAACACGAAACCCAGACCAATAAGGTGGTCGTGGAATATTGCCTAGAGCATAACGCGCAGTATATTGAGCAATTGCTTTTTCGAGCACAAAACGATTGTCTAAAGGTTGAGATTGTTTAGAGGCCCATGCACCAATTCGACTACCACGTGGTCGCGATTGGAAATAGGCATCGGCTTCCTGTTGACTTACTTTTTCAACGATTCCTCTAATTCTGACTTGACGACGGAGTGATTTCCAATGAAAACCTAAGGATGCTTTCATTGATTTTAAAATTTCTTGTCCTTTACAGCTTTCATAATTGGTATAGAAGACGAATCCTTGGGGACTGTAGTCTTTGAGGAGAACCATACGAACATTAGGGAGTCCTGTTTCGTCAACTGTTGCTAATGCCATAGCATTCGGATCATTTATTTCACTTATCGTTGCCTCTTCAAGCCACTTTGCGAAAAGTTCAAAAGGTTTTTGCATTTTCATAAAATGATCATCTGTTGGTATTTTTGTGCTCATAGTTTCTCCAAATATCAGTGAGCATGGGTGAGGCATTTTCTCATTTACTTGATCATCAAGAAGTTACAGTACTATTTTTTCTTATTTTCAAAAAGCCAATGCTATCGTGTATTTCTATGGTAGTTTAATTATTTTTTACTTTAGCATAGACTACAAGGAGCTATATTAAATAAATGTCTCATTTTATCTGGTATTTTAGTTTATTGATAGACATATAAAGAGAAAAGAAGAAATTATTCTCTAGAATAGACTAATGAAGCTATAAGGGATATTGAACAACGTATCAGTTGATATTTTGAAAACGAAGAAATTGAAAAGAGGGCAATATGCGTGATCCCTACACGATTCTGGGTGTGGCACGTACCGCAAAATCGCAAGAGATTAAATCGGCATTTAGAAGATTAGCGAAGAAATATCATCCAGACCATAATAAAGATGATACAAAGGCTAAAGAGAAATTTGCTGAAATTAATCAAGCCTATGAAATTATAGGTGATAAAGATAAAAAGGCACAATTTGACCGCGGTGAAATTGATATGGAAGGAAAACCGCTTTATCAAGCCTATGGTGCTGGTGAAAATTTTAGCAATAAACAAAATCCCTTTTCAGGAAGAGCAAAGGGATTTGATTTTTCCTCTTCAGGTGGTGCAAGTTTTGATGCGAGTGATATTTTTCGGGATCTGTTTGGAGGAGGAGGTAGCTTTTCGAATTCCACACACTATAACCGTCCCCAACAAGGAGCACATGTTCGTGCTAATCTTGCCATAACATTAGAGCAGATGGTTGGCGCAGAAAAGGTGGAGGCTGTTTTTCCAAATGGAAAAAAGTTAAAAATTAAACTTCCAGATTATATTGAAGACGGACAGACTATTCGTTTAAAAGGTCAGGGAGAAGAGGTACCTCACGGGCAAGCAGGAGATGCGTTGATAACCATTCAGATTCAAAAACATCCTCGTTTTCGGGTTGAAGGAAAAGCACTCCATCTTGATTTACCAGTTTCTCTTAAACATGCTGTTTTGGGAGCAAAAGAAGAAGTTGAGACGTTGGAGGGGCGTGTGGTTTTAACGATTCCTGCGTGGTCAAGTTCTGATCGCGTTTTACGGTTGAAAGGGAAAGGGCTTCGTTTAAAAAATGGTACAAGAGATGATCTTTATGTGCATGTTCGCATTATGTTGCCGGGAGATGAAAATGCCGCCGCACTAGAACAGTTTTTGCAAATGCAACAAGATTAATTTTAAAAATTTTATATATAAAAGCGTAGTTTTTGTTTGATTTTAAACCAATTGCTTGAAGAAAAAGTTGACCTGTGTCATAGGCAGGTGAATAATACTAATTTTAAGTAACAATGGGGCAGTGCTGATGGCTAAGGGTAATGGTTTATTGTACGGTAAGCGTGGTTTAATTTTGGGGTTGGCCAATAATCGCTCCATCGCTTGGGGAATCGCTAAAGCGGCAAGTAGCGCAGGGGCAGAGCTTGCTTTTACCTATCAGGGTGAAGCAATGAAAAAGCGTGTCGAGCCTTTGGCTGAAGAATTAAAGGGATTTGTTTGTGGACATTGTGATGTTTCTGACAGTGTCTCTATTGATACGGTCTTTAGAGAAATAGAGAAGAAATGGGGAAAACTTGATTTTTTAGTTCATGCTATTGGTTTTTCTGATAAAGATGAATTAAGTGGTCGTTATATTGATATCAGCGAATCAAATTTTATGATGACGATGAATATTTCCGTTTATTCCCTAACAGCTCTAACGAAGCGTGCAGAAAAATTGATGCCAGATGGTGGTTCAATCTTGACACTAACCTATTATGGTGCAGAAAAGGTTGTTCCCAATTATAATGTAATGGGGGTTGCCAAAGCCGCTCTTGAAGCGAGCGTGAAATATTTAGCGGTAGATTTAGGTCCCCAAAATATTCGTGTTAATGCTATATCTGCTGGACCAATTAAAACGTTAGCGGCTTCTGGTATTGGTGATTTTCGTTATATTTTAAAATGGAATGAATATAATGCTCCATTACGTCGTACGGTAACAATTGAAGAGGTTGGTGATTCTGCGCTTTATTTTCTTTCAGATTTGTCTCGTTCTGTTACCGGCGAAGTCCATCATGTCGATTCGGGTTATAATATCATAGGTATGAAAGCAGTTGATGCCCCAGACATTTCTGTCGTTAAAGAATAAAGTTTGGTTTATAAGATTTTATTAGACAGCAGTAATTTGACCAAATTTAAGGTGTCCAAGAGTATTTGGGAGAAAAGAGTTGTCTTGTGTATAGCACACAACATACGTTATCGTTGTATATATTTGACAGAGAAATGGATCTTTTTTCATGTCGCATAATACATTTGGTCATTTGTTTCGTGTAACAACATGGGGTGAAAGTCATGGTGCTGCTCTTGGTTGTGTCATTGATGGTTGTCCACCTGGAATTATTTTTACTCTTGCAGAAGTTCAAGCTTATCTTGATAAACGCAAGCCAGGACAATCAAAATATACAACGCAGCGCCGAGAACCAGATGAAGTAGAGGTCCTTTCAGGAGTTGTTGTTCAAGACGATGGAACGACATTGGTGACAACAGGTACACCAATTTCTCTGTTGATTCGAAACACAGATCAACGCTCTCAAGATTATGGAGCAATTGCTCATCAGTATCGTCCAGGACATGCGGATTATACTTATGATATTAAATATGGCATTCGTGATTTTCGAGGCGGGGGACGTGCTTCGGCACGGGAGACGGCAGCACGTGTTGCAGCAGGTGCATTTGCTCGTAAAATCGTTCCTGGTTTGATTGTACGAGGAGCAGTGATAGCAATTGGTCCTCATAATATTAATCGTGATCGTTGGGATTGGTCAGAGGTTGATAATAATCCTTTTTTTACAGCTGATGCAGAGATGGTTCACATTTTTAGTGACTATATCAGTAAACTCCGTAAAGAGGGGACATCTGTTGGTGCGGTTGTTGAGATCGTTGCAGAAAATGTTCCGGCAGGTTTAGGAGCCCCTATTTACGCAAAGCTTGATCAAGATATTGCCTCGTTACTTATGTCGATTAATGCGGTAAAAGGTGTGGAAATTGGTGATGGTTTTGCGGCAGCCCGCTTGAGGGGAGAAGAAAATGCCGATGAAATGCGAATGGGAAATGATGGAAAACCGCTTTTTTTATCCAATCATGCTGGTGGTATTTTAGGGGGAATATCGAGTGGACAGCCAATTGTTGCGCGTTTTGCTGTAAAGCCTACTTCATCAATTTTAACACCTCGTCGTTCCATTGATGTTGATGGTCATGATATAGACGTTATAACAAAGGGACGTCATGATCCATGTGTTGGGATTCGTGCCGTTCCTGTTGGTGAAGCGATGGTTGCTTGTGCTATTGCTGACCATTATCTAAGACATCGCGGTCAAGTTGGGTGATTGAAAAGGTGAACAATGGCGTATGATGAAAAAAAAATTGTTTCTGCACTTAAAGCTTTTGAACGCGGTGAAATTGTTGTGGTGACAGATGATGATGACCGTGAAAATGAGGGTGATTTAACTGTTGCTGCAGCGCATTGTACAGAAGAAAAGATGGCGTTTATTCTTCGTCACACAACAGGTATTGTGTGCACACCTATGCCAAAAAAAGAAGCAAAACGGTTTAATCTTTCTCCTATGGTACCAGATAATAACTCTGCACATGGGACGCAATTTACGGTTACTGTTGATTTTAAACACGGCATAACAACAGGAATTTCAGCGCATGACCGTACATTAGCTGTACGTAATCTTGCGAATTCAAATGCAAGTGCGGATGATTTTGTTCGTCCAGGGCATGTTTTTCCTTTAATTGCGCATGAAGGGGGAGTGCTCATGCGTTCAGGTCACACGGAGGCTGCTGTTGATTTATGTAAATTAGCTAATTTGCCGCCGGTTGGTGTTATCGGTGAGTTAGTTAATGATGATGGAAGCGTTAAACATGGCGATCAGATTATGAAATTTGCGCAAGAACATCGGTTGCATATTATAACGGTTGCAGATTTAATTGCTTACCGCCAACGTAAGGAAATATTGATCAAGCATGTTGGAGAAATGCCTATTGAAACATTCGTAGGTCCCGCTATTGTTCAAAGTTATCAACTCCCTTGGGAAGTCGTTCAGCATATTGCAATTGTTTTTGGTGATGTCCGTGAGGGTGAGAATATTCCTGTGCATTTACATCATGAAAACATTATAAGTGACGTTTTTTGTCAAACTTCAGATATTATGGTGATGATGCGGCGTATGATGGAAAAAGAAAAGCGTGGCGTATTTATTTATTTGCGTGAAGGATCTGTTATACAATCAACGGTTGGTATTCAAAACATGACAAGAAACAGTTCAGAAAACCATGTGCAGGCGATTGAACGCGAAGAAGAATGGCGCAAAATTGGTTTAGGATCACAAATTTTAAAATATTTAGGGATAGGCTCTGTTATTGTTTATGCTTCTAAAGAGCATCATTATGTAGGTTTGGAAGGTTTTGGAGTTCGTATATCCAGAACAGATATTTTTTGAGGTTCATATGAAAAAAGAGATACAAGAGGGGGATATTACGACCTTAAGCTTTGAGCAAGCGCTTAAGCAACTTGAAGTTATTGTCGAAAATTTGGAACGTGGCGATGTGCCTTTGGAACAATCCATTGATATTTATGAACGCGGTGAAGCGCTTAAAAAGCATTGTGAAAAACTCTTAAGAGTTGCTGAAGCTAAAGTTGAAAAAATCCAGCTTTCAGAAGAAGGTTTTCCAGAAGGAGTGGAACCACTTGATGCTAAATAATTTAAATCTTTTTGGATATTTATTGTGGGACTTAAGAGAAGCAATAACCTTAGTTTATAAACAGAAAGTTTTATTGATTTCTTTTTTATAAAATAAGTTAAAAATGAGGAAATTATAGCTCATCTCAAATAGAAAAGAGCATTTTTCAGTAAAAAAGATGCAAAACTGTAAATAAAAGAGTAGAGAAGATATATTTTTATCATTGTGTTTTCTTGAGTTAAGATAATAGAAAGGATTTTTTTTGTCTCAGGTCTTAACACCATTGCTTGACCGTGTTTGTTTTCCGCAAGATTTGCGGGCATTACCTGAGTCTGATTTGGTACAGTTGGCTGATGAGTTGCGGACCGCAACAATTGATGCGGTTTCTGTAACAGGTGGTCATCTTGGGGCGGGACTTGGTGTTGTTGAGCTCACTGTTGCATTACATTATATTTTTGATACACCAGAGGATAGGATTATTTGGGATGTTGGTCATCAAACCTATCCACACAAGATTTTAACGGGGCGTAGAGAAAAAATTCGCACATTACGTCAAGAGGGCGGATTATCTGGTTTTACAAAACGTTCAGAAAGTGTGTATGATCCATTTGGGGCGGGGCATTCGTCTACTTCTATTTCAGCGGGGCTTGGTATGGCAGTGGCAAGTGCTTTGAAAGCAGAGACAAGACGCAATATCATAACTGTCATTGGTGATGGTGCAATGTCTGCGGGCATGGCTTATGAAGCAATGAACAACGCTGGTGCTTTGAATGCACGCTTGATTGTTGTTCTTAATGATAACGATATGTCTATAGCACCACCTACAGGTGCTATGAGTGCACATCTTGCACGATTAGTGTCTCGTCCTTCTTATCGTCATTTGCGTGAACGCGTAAAGATGTTGAGCGAAAAATTGCCAAAGTTTTTTTTGGATAAAGCTCGTCGTTCAGAGGAATTTGCGCGTGGCCTTTTGGTTGGGGGAACTTTATTTGATGAGCTTGGCTTTTATTATGTTGGCCCCATAGATGGGCACAATTTGGGGCATTTATTGCCTGTTTTTAAAAATGTTCGTGAATATCCTAATGGTCCTGTTTTGGTGCATGTTGTAACCCATAAGGGAAAGGGATATCCACCTGCAGAGGCCTCGTCTGATAAATATCATGGTGTTAATCGTTTTGATGTCACGACAGGAAAACAGGTAAAAGCATCAAGTAATATTCTACCCTATACCAAGGTATTTTCTAAAGCTTTAATAGAAGAAGCTCGCCATGATGATAAGATTGTTGGCATAACAGCAGCGATGCCAACAGGGACAGGCCTTGATTCTTTTGCGAAAAAATTTCCTGAAAAAATGTTTGATGTTGGTATCGCTGAGCAACATGCCGTAACTTTTGCGGCAGGACTTGCTTGTGAAGGGTATAAGCCTTTTGTTGCAATTTATTCTACTTTTTTACAGCGTGCTTATGATCAAATTATTCATGATGTATCAATTCAAAAATTACCGGTACGTTTTGCTATTGACCGAGCAGGTTTTGTGGGGGCAGATGGTGCAACACATGCTGGAAGTTTTGATATTGTTTTTTTGGCCACTCTTCCTGAGTTTGTTGTTATGGCACCTTCTGATGAGCTTGAACTGATGCATATGGTGCGTACAGCTGCAGCTTATGATCAGGGACCAATTTCTTTTCGTTATCCGCGTGGTGAGGGGATTGGTATAGATTTACCGCAACGTGGTGAGTTATTAGAAATTGGAAAAGGGCGCGTTCTGCGTGAAGGAAATAGAATCGCTTTGGTTTGTTTTGGAACGCGGATGTCAGAAGTGTTGCAAGCTGCTGATGCGTTGGAGGCTGAAGAATTGTCTACAACGGTTGCAGATGCACGGTTTGCAAAACCTTTAGATAAAGATTTGATGCGTCGTTTGGCACGTGAGCATGAGGTATTGGTGACAATTGAAGAAGGGGCAATCGGTGGATTTGGAGCGCACATATTACAATTTTTAGCGCAAGAAGGGCTCTTAGAGCATGGTTTGAAAGTTCGTACACTAAAATTTCCTGATGAATATTTGAATCATGGTTCACCAGAAAAAGTTCTTTCACGTGTCGGACTTGACGCTATGGGTATTTTAAACACGGTTTTTGCTGTTTTGGGACGCGAGATTCGAACAGGATAGAAAATTCGAGTATGAGATGGCTTCCAGAAAAAGACTCGATATTTTTTTAGTTGAAAAAAACTTTTTTACGACACGTTCACGCGCACGTGATGCAATTATGCGCCAAACTGTTAAAGTTAACGGAGAAATCGTTTTTAAAGCTGGGCAAATCGTTTTTGATGATGCAGAGATTACCGTTTGTGATCCAGCGCAGAATTATGTTTCTCGGGCAGCGTTAAAATTGATTGCTGCACTTGATGCATTTCCAATTGTAACGGACAAAGTGACAGCCATTGATGTTGGTGCATCAACAGGTGGTTTTACGCAAGTTCTCTTAGAGCGTGGAGCAGATCATGTCATTGCCGTTGATGTTGGGCATCATCAATTTGATAAACGTTTATTGGGCAACAGTGCTATAACGTTATTAGAAGGCTTGAATGTCAGAGATTTTAAACAGGAACATTTAGGTGGGCGAGAAATTGATCTTATCGTTTCAGATGTTAGCTTTATTTCGCTCAAACTTGCGTTGCCTCCCGTGTTGTCTTTAGCCAAGAAGGGTGCCCAAGCTGTTTTACTGGTAAAGCCTCAGTTTGAGGTTGGTCGTAAACACTTTAGTAAGGGAGGAATATTAAGTCCATCAAGTGCTAAAGAAACTGCTGAGGCGCTTTTTGTTTGGTTAGATACACAAACAGGGTGGAGTGCAAAAGGTTTAATTTCTTCCTCTATTACAGGTGGTGATGGCAACGTGGAATATTTACTATTCGGAGAAAAACAAGAGTGAATGACAATGTCATAATCGATCATATCGGAGCAAATGGTTATGGTATTGCTAAGACGTCTCACGGCTTCGTTTCTGTTCCTTTTACTTTACCAGGAGAGTGTGCTGAAATTACTGTTCATGGAAAATATGCAACATATATAACATTAAAAGAAAAATCATCAGAACGCATTGATACTCTTTGTCAGCATTTTGGAGAATGTGGAGGGTGTACTCTTCAGCATTGGCATATGGATGCTTATCGCGTATGGAAACAACAATTGGTTGTTGAGGCGCTTAAAAAGTATGGACTTAATAATGTTGTTGCGCCTTTAATAGAATGTAAACCTTATAGCCGACGGCGGATTACTCTAACAGCATCCATGACCCCACAGGGGCAAAAAGTTGGTTTTAACCGTTATCTCTCTCATGAGATTGTAGCTCTTGAGGAATGCCCAGTAAGCCGTCCAGAGCTTATTTCTCAGTTGCATAATATCAGAGAGCTCTGTGCTTTTCTAAAGAGCTCTGCCAAACGGTTTCATGTTACGATAACATGTGTTGAAAATGGTTTAGATGTTGCTTTAAGCGGTTGCATTATACACTATGAATCACTTCGTCAGAGAATGATCAGTGCTGCTCTTTCATATGGGATTATACGTTTATCTGTTGACGGTGAAATTTTGGTTGAACGAGAAAAACCAGAGATTTACTTTGGAGATGTCCGTGTTGAATTTCCTTCTGGTGGTTTTCTGCAAGCAACTTGTGAAGCTGAAAATATAATGGGCAATATTATTTTGACTCATTTAAAAAAAGCAAAGAATGCTGTTGATTTGTTTTCAGGGGCAGGAACATTTACCTTGCGTATGGCAAAAAAGATGAATGTTCATGCAGTGGAAAATAATGAAGATGCATTAAGAAATCTAAATACAGCAGCACGTTTTGCGACTGGTTTAAAAACGGTCACTTGTGAAAAACGTGATCTTTTCCGACAACCCCTTTCTGTAAAGGAACTTGAATGTTTTGAGAGTGTTGTTTTTGATCCTCCCCGTGCTGGTGCAGAGCAACAAGTACGTGAATTAGCGAAGACAACAGTATCACGTGTTGTGGCAATTTCTTGTAATCCTACTACATTTGCTCGTGATTTATCTCTTCTTGTTGCAGGGGGGTATACAGTAGAAAAAATCATACCGATTGATCAATTTTTATGGTCACCACATGTCGAA
>NZ_JBHIOZ010000007.1:16396-50961 GCF_042195805.1 Bartonella sp. AP57NXGY
CTGTAACGTATAAACGAATGATTTTGATTGATCCAACAGACACAGATTTAAAATGAGAGAATCTTGCGGTATTCAAGGTTCTAATACAATATGAATAACGCTAGATTATCTTTATAAATCAATTCATTGTAATCTCCCTCTCACAAAATGGTCGTAATAGACGAGAAGGAGGCAATACTGGGAAGGAATGAGCAAGCTTATCCCTCTATAAGCGCAGTTCCACCGATTGTCATATTATTGATTCGAAGATGAGGTTGACCAACACCAACAGGGACATTTTGCCCTGCTTTTCCGCACATACCAATACCATTATCTAGTTTACTATCATTACCAATCATTGTGATACGTTTCATAGCATCCGGTCCATTTCCAATAAGAGTTGCACCTTTGATTGGTGCACAAATTTTGCCATTTTCTATTCGGTATGCTTCAGTACATTCAAAGACGAATTTTCCGGAAGTAATATCAACTTGTCCTCCACCAAATGAAACAGCATAGATACCACTTTTAAGTGAAGAAAGGATTTCTTCAGATGTCTTATCTCCTCCTAGCATGATTGTATTGGTCATTCGTGGCATTGGTGCATAAGCATAAGATTCACGCCGTCCATTTCCAGTTGATTTACCTCCCATAAGCCGTGCATTAAGCCTGTCTTGCATAAAACCAACGAGTTTTCCATCTTCAATGAGAACGTTATATCCTGAAGGTGTCCCCTCATCATCGACAGTGAGAGAGCCACGGCATTGTGGAATTGTTCCATCATCAACAACTGTAACACCTTTTGCTGCAACTTGTTGTCCTAAAAGTCCAGCAAAAGCGGATGTTTTTTTACGGTTAAAGTCGCCTTCTAAACCATGACCTACGGCTTCATGGAGCATAACACCAGGCCATCCGTTAGCTAAGACAACATCAAAAGATCCAGCAGGTGCTGCTTCTGCTTCTAAATTTATTAAAGCCATACGTAAGGCTTCATCCGCGGCTTTTTTCCAATTGTCTTCATGAATAAATTGGTTAAATGCTTGTCTCCCTCCACATCCATAAAAACCATTTTCACGACGATTGCCTTCAGCTGCGACCACAGATATAGAAAGTCGCACAAGGGGACGAATATCACGAACCAAATAACCATCTGCACGTAAAATTTCAACATGTTGTAGCGAGCCGGAAAGAGAAACAGTCACCTGATGCAATTTATCATTTTTAGCACGTAAATAGGCATCAATTTTTTGCAAAAGAGCACTTTTTTCTTCAAATGATGGAGCATCAAGGGGATTATGCGGTTGATAAAGCCTTTTGTTTGTTTGTTGAGGTGCTATGCTATAAGTCCCTGCATGATTATTATAGGTAACAGCTTTAGCAGCTTCACTGGCACGTTTGAGTGCAGCAGCTGATAACTCACTAGAGTGAGCATATCCAGTAGCCTCTCCAGCAACAACGCGTAGTCCAAATCCCATATCTTGATGAAATGAGCCGTTTTTAAGCTGTCCATTATCAAATAAAAGAGCTTCGCTTTCTGTATACTCAAGGTAAAGCTCACCATCATCAGCATGATGAAGTGTTTCCTGTATAAGTGATTGCACTTTAGAGGAAGCAATATCAAAATGATCAATCAGCGATTTCATAAGAATTATCCTATTTTTATGGGGGCTTCGAAGATTTTTATCAATCTAATTTTAAGAATCTTTCAAAATATACGATGAGATTTTGATTGTTTAAAATGTATTGATTTCATTCATGTCGGTAAGGTTGCATAGGCGTCGCCAAGACCATGAAGGTCAACAAAACCTCCAATCCCTTGTTCCGGAGTTGTAAAGATAAAATAGGTTGCCATTTTTCCTTTTAAAAAGAGCTGCAATATGTCTTCTTTAAGAAAGGCTTCAGCAACACAATTATCACCAAGACAACGACGATATTCCATTCTGCCCATATTTTTATCGTCAATTTTAATTCCAACGCCAGGACGTAATTCAACGCGAATCGGAACAAAAACACGCATCAAAGCACCTTGCTTTTGAGGAAGTTTATAAAATGTAACGCGCAAGGTAATATCTTGACGCCCTTGTGTGTGAACGTTTTGTACAACTTCACACTGTATGTTAGGTGTACCTGGTGGTAGAGAACACACTTTTGTCCATGCACCATAGGTTTGCGGAGCAGGGACATCTTGTGCATAGGGTGTTTGTGCAAATGCATGACTGATAAAACTACTATAAAGCGTGTAAAGAACAGCACCAATAAAAAAAGTTTTTTTGAGTAATTTATAAAGTATCACAGAAAATCCTATCCGACTCAACACCCACAACCATGCATAGATTTACATAAAAAAATGAATTCCCCATAAAAAACCATAACACAAAATCAGTATTTACCCAAATATATTAATTCATATGATATATTTTTATGATACATTTGTAATGTGGAGAGAACGTTGATTGAAAAAATGTATTTTTATTGCCAATATTTCCATTTACTTTTAGGGGATACGTGCGAAAGAGATATTTCATATTTTCTCAAAAATACGATTGGTCTTAATGGGTCATTTCCATACGCTAGATAATATTTGTCAGATAATATTGGATTTGTGAATGACAGAAATGGAAAAGGGCTTTGAGTGGAATGTCAGTTTCAGAAGAGTTATCGGTTGTGAATGGTAAATCAACGCCACCAAAATCCGGTATTGGTGATTACATCACATTATTAAAGCCACGTGTTATGTCTCTTGTGGTCTTTACGGCTCTGGTTGGTTTGCTTGTATCGCCTGTTCCTATCAATCCGTGGTATGGTTTTTTAGCAATTTTATGTATTGCTGCTGGTGGCGGTGGTGCGGGAGCACTGAACATGTGGTATGATGCTGACATTGATGCTGTGATGGAACGGACTAAAAAGCGTCCTATTCCCATGGGTAAAATCAGCTCCCAAAAGGCATTTATTTTTGGCATGGTTCTTTCTATGCTCTCGGTATTGGTTATGGGGAGCTTCATTAATTGGTTTGCGGCATTTTTTCTTGCGTTTACGATTTTCTTTTATGTCGTTATCTATACAATTTGGTTAAAGCGTATCACACCACAAAATATTGTTATTGGTGGTGCTTCTGGGGCTTTTCCACCAATGATTGGATGGGCCGTGACAACAGGGACAGTGAGTATTGATAGCTTTTTATTATTTTTAATCATTTTTATGTGGACCCCCCCTCACTTTTGGGCTCTTTCTTTATTTTCATCTCTTGATTATGAGGCTGCAGGTATCCCTATGATGCCTAATGTACGAGGTGAACATTCAACAAAAAAACAGATTTTATTTTATACTGTTTTGATGGCATTGTGTGCTGCTGCTCCTTGCTTTACTGGTCTTGGCGGAATTTTTTATGGTATTTTTTCAACAATTTTAAGCATTATCTTTATTTATTTTGCCTATCGTTTATGGAAAGCTGATACACATAATGAAACTATTTTGATGGCCAAAAAAACGTTTTTCTTTTCGTTACTTTATTTGGCAGCTATCTTTGGAATTCTTTTGATTGAATCTCTTGTTTGGTATTTTATCGCTCTTTAGTTGCGTAAAATGAAAGAGCAAATTTTAAAAGAGCTTTTCTTCAAGAAAATGCTGTAAGAAAACACGATAGAGTGTGTTCTTATGCAAAAGATGATATTGCACGTTTTTTTACATTGCTTATTCATGTATAATAATAGGTTGTTTGAATATATAGCTAAAACTATAGAGATTAAGGATGATTTATGTCTGGACTTCCCCCTTTAACGATACGTCTTTGTGGTCCACGTGGATTTTGTGCAGGGGTTGATCGTGCTATCCAGATTGTTCTGCTTGCATTAAAAAAATATGGTGTTCCAGTATATGTTCGTCATGAAATTGTACACAACCGCTACGTAGTTGAGGGATTACAGCAACGGGGTGCTGTTTTTGTCGAAGAACTTAATGAGATTCCAGAAGAACATCGCAATCAACCAGTTGTTTTTTCTGCTCATGGTGTACCAAAATCTGTTTCAGAAGAAGCACGATACTATAATTTGTTTTATCTCGACGCAACATGTCCGTTGGTCTCGAAAGTTCATAAACAAGCGATACGACATCAACGTCATGGTCGTCATGTTATATTGATTGGTCATGCTGGTCATCCTGAGGTGATAGGGACAATGGGACAGCTTGAAGAAGGGGTTGTGACGCTTATTGAAACGATAGAAGATGCTTTGCATTATCAACCCAATGATCCAGATAAATTAGGATTTGTTACACAAACAACGCTTTCTGTTGAAGATACTGCAGGAATTATCGATATATTACAACAACGTTTTCCTACATTAGCAGCACCAGCGGCTGAATCAATTTGCTATGCTACAACGAATCGACAAGATGCGGTTAAAGCAGCGGCAAAGGGTAGTGATTTGTTTTTGATTGTTGGAGCACCAAACTCTTCTAATTCACGACGTTTAGTAGAGGTTGCCGAAAAGTCTGGTGCGCGGCAAGCTATTTTAGTTCAGCGCGCTGATGAAATTAATTTTGAAAACCTAAAATCTCTTTCTATAGTCAGTCTTTCAGCAGGGGCTTCGGCTCCTGAAATTATTATTGATGAAATTATTTCAGCATTTCGTGAGCGTTATGATGTCACAATAGAATTAGCTGAAACAGTGGTAGAAACGGAAAAATTTTTAGTGAGTCGCGAATTACGCGACGTCATTTTAACGTCTCAAGATATGGCTTTCGTTAATGGTCAAGCAAATAATGCAAAAAATGAAAATCAGAATACAGACATGTCTACAACGAAAGCAGAATAATGGCCGTTTATACAGATATTCACCCAAATGATTTAAAAGTGTTTTTAACACGTTATGCAATAGGATCACTTTTGTCTTATCAAGGTATAGAAGAGGGGATTGAAAATTCTAATTTTATGTTAGAGACAACACAAGGGCGATTTATTTTAACACTTTATGAAAAGCGTATTTCAAAAGATGATTTACCTTTTTTTTGTCGCTTGATGCAGCATTTAGGACAGCGTGGAATTCCTTGTCCTCAACCTGTTATTCAAAATGATGGAATGATGATCTGTGAACTAGCAGGACGTCCTGCTGCTATTATTACTTTTCTGGAAGGAGAGTGGATCCGCCAGCCCAATATAGATCATTGTGGCGAAGTGGGGACGGGGTTAGCACAATTACATTTAGCAGGACAGGATTTTACACTCAGTCGTAAAAATACTCTTTCTGTTATGGATTGGAAGGTATTGTGGCAACGTTGTCAAACCAAAGAAGATGCATTGTTAAAAGAATTTGGACAAAAAATTGAGTTGGAATTGGCTTTTTTACAGGAAAATTGGCCATGTAATTTACCAATAGGCATTATTCATGCAGATTTATTTAATGATAACGTTTTTTTTGTGAATCATCGTCTTTCTGGGATGATAGATTTCTATTTTGCTTGTAATGACTTTTTTGCTTATGATTTAGCGATCTGTTTAAATGCTTGGTGCTTTGAGCCTGATCATTCCTATAATCTTACCAAAGCACGTAAGTTATTGGAAAATTATCAAAAAATAAGACCATTGATCCCTTTAGAATTGGACAAGATGGTCTTATTAGCTCGTGGTGCATCTCTACGTTTCTTACTCACACGTCTATATGATTGGTTTAATACACCGCCTAATAGCTTTGTTATTAAGAAAGATCCATGGGAGTATTGGCACAAGCTTTGTTTTTTCAGTAATGTAAATTCGCTAAGTGAATTAGGTTTTTAAATTTTATGGCAACTCAACAAAAAGTCGTTGAAATTTATACAGATGGTGCTTGCTCAGGGAATCCTGGAGTTGGAGGATGGGGAGCAATTTTACGCTGGAATGGTCATGAACGGGAGCTTTATGGCGGTAAGATCCATACGACAAACAATCAAATGGAACTCATGGCGGCAATTTGTGCATTAAAGGCGCTTAAAGAGCCCTGTTTGGTCGATCTTTATACAGACTCAGTTTATGTACGTAACGGTATATCTAAGTGGATTGAAGATTGGAAAAAGAATAATTGGCGCACTGCATCAAAAAATCCTGTTAAAAATATGGAGCTATGGCAAGCTCTTGAGGATGCTAGTTCTTGTCATACAGTTAGATGGCACTGGGTAAAAGGGCATGCGGGACATCCAGAAAATGAACGCGCAGATGCCCTTGCTCGCAAAGCAATTACTCAATATCGTGAAAATGGACGTTTTCCAGCATAATTGCTTTTTGAGAGCTTTTTCTTTTATCACGGAGACGCAAGAGGGGTTGGCTGCGTATGGAATATGAATGTTCCACTTAAGGCGTGATCTTTAAAAGCAACTGTATAAAAAATTTTTTGGTTTATTTCTTCTGGTGTGAAATAGAGTGGAGCACTGAAGAGTGTATATTCTGCGTTATCACTGACTTTTCTTGCTGCTCCAATTTGCATTTCTCCTCCATCTAAAAAGAGAGAGGAAGGAGTGGTTTTGTTGTTATTTTGTATTTTTATAAGAAGGGTACTATTATTTTTTTCAGCACTTATTTTTAGTGCATTCTGCGTCATGCGGGGCAAAGAATTTTGCGCCTTTTTTAAGAAGGAAGCAGGAAGCTGTTTATTTTTAAGAGCAGATGGCGAAAAATCAAAGTTAACAGTAAATGGAAGACAGATTTTGTGACATAATCCAAGAGTGAAAGCACCACTTAAATTTTTGCTTGAACCAGAAAGATTGAAGGGCAATATTACTTTATCTTTATAACCTAATGACCAATCATTTTCTGTTTCAAAAAGCTGTGGAGTAGGATAAAAGATTTCATAAGAAATCTGTTGGTTGAAATTAAAAAATGGTGCCATGCCAGAATTACCTGGATTACGCCAGTAAGTTTTCCATCCTGGTTTAAGCTCAATTTCAATAATGCCTTCTCTTATTCCAGAAAGAGAAGGTTCAGTGATCGCTAATCGGATACGACCACCATCTGATTCATACCAAGATGTTGCGAAAAGCTGGAGTTTTTGTTCTGTTTGAGCATTTACAGGAATGTTAAGTAATTCTAAAACTATGAATGTTAAGCTTAAAGTAACTAAAAGCTTTTTATAAAAGAAAGTTGCGATATTTTGTAAATTTGTAAATATATAACTTTTTTTCATTGGAGTTTTATTTTCCTAGTGTGCTAAATGAACAAATTTTTATCATGTCAATTATGGAGAATAACAGATTAATGAAGCGGTGTAATGGCTTTTTAGGTGGACAATTACTCATAGCAATGCCTGGGATGAATGACAAACGCTTTATTCGTTCTGTTATTTATATTTGTGCGCATTCTGATGCCGGTGCGATGGGCATCATTCTCAATCAATTGCATCACATTGATTTTCCAGAGCTTTTGCTTCACTTAGGAATCATAGACAGTGGCCAAAAAAAAAGTCTTTCTGAACCAATAAAACAGTTTCCAGTTCGCTATGGTGGTCCTGTTGATCCTTCGCGTGGTTTTGTCCTTCATTCAGATGATTATGCTTGTGAAGAAACTGTTTTTATTGCGGATAAGATCTGTTTTACTGCGACAATTGATATATTAAAAGCGATCAGTTGCGAACAAGGTCCGCAACATGCACTGGTCGCATTAGGCTATGCTGGATGGAAAGCGGGGCAACTTGAGGCAGAAATTTCTACAAATGGTTGGCTAATCAGTTCTACATCACCTAGTTTTCTTTTTGAAAGCGATTTAAGCTGCAAGTATGATAAAAGTTTAACACGCATGGGTATCGATCCAACTTATCTTGCTTCTGAAATGGGACACGCGTAGAGTTTTTTCTAAGCTTTTTAACTTTACACGTTATTTTATCCCTTATGTTTTTATTTTATAAGGGAAATGGCTCTGAACGAGCGTAATTAATTCTTCTATGGCAATCGGTTTCGTCACAAGTGTACTTTGAACATATTTACAGCCTTCTTGACGGAGGAAGATTGCTTCTTTTTCATTTTCAACACCTTCTGCGATAATTTGCAAATTAAGATCTGTTGCCATATTAATGATAGACTTTAGAACAATTTTCTTCTTAAGAGAGTCGATTGAGATAAGTGAACGATCAAGTTTAACCATATCAAATGGATAACGTACGAGATAGGTCAGAGACGAATAACCTGTTCCAAAATTATCGAGTGCGAGATTCATTCCAAGTGTTTTAATTTGTTCAAGAAAGTGCGCTGATTGTTCAGGATTATTTCTTAAGACAAATTCAGATATTTCAATCATCAGACGCCCTTTGTGGAGCGGATGGCGAAGCAAAGCGGCACGCAATTGACTGATAAAACGAGGATGAATCATTTCTGCGCTTGGTAAATTAATTGAAATAAAGAAAGATTGTTGGGAAAACTTTTCTTGTACATTTATAAGATCAATAATGGCATTATCGATGATAAATTGTGACAAATCCATAACAATTTGTTCATTTTCTACGATTTTTATGAAATCAGAGACATTTAAATTTCCATAAGTGGGATGATGCCATTCTACAATTGTTTCAAAACCAATAATATGTCCGTCTGATAAATTAAGAATAGGATGGTAGAGGATTTTCATCTCATTACGTTTTATGGCATAATGGACATCTTTCTCCAGAGTATTATGTTCGAGACCCAAAGTGCGAAAATTAGGACGAAAAGGTTCAATATGGTTCCCACCCATTTGTTTTGCGCGAATCATCGCTAACTCACTATCATTAAAAATATCTTTAGCCGTCGACCGGCTTTCACTCCATGTAACCAATCCGATAGAGGTTGAAAGGATTATTTTATTTTCTGAAAGTGAAATAGGTGCTGAAATTGTTTTGTGCAAATGATCTGCAAATGCTGCAATTTTTTGTGGTTCGGTTTCACTGAGTAAAATAATTGCAAAGCGGTCTGCTGAAAGACGCGATAAGGTGTCTTGAAAGTTAATGAGACGATTTAAACGACGTGCGATTATAAGCAGTACAGTATCCCCAACTGCTATGCCTAATTTGCGATTAATTTGGCGAAAATTGTCAAAATCAATCATAAAGACAGTTGGTCTAATTTTGATATTTGCTTTCGCTAAAGAGGTATAATTTTGTAGTCTATCAAAGAAAATTTGTTGGTTAGGAAGTCCAGTTAAGCTGTCGTGGATTGCATCATGCAATAAGCGTTCTTCGGATTTTTTATGGTTAGTAATATTGACAATGGTTCCAATGACACGTGTGATTTTTCCATCTTTTTGCATAGCCGGACGTGCACGAAGAGAAAACCAATGATAATAACCACCACCGGAAGAAAGCCGAAAAATTTGATCAATGCGCCCTTTTTTATTTTTAAGAATGATATCCAATACGGCTTGAAAGCGTTCACGATCATCATGGTGCAAGGCTGAAATCCAGTTGCGCATAGGTCCATTGAGGTTATGAATTTCAGTACCAAAAAGGGTTGCCATGTTTGGATGTACAACAATACGATCACGCTCAATATTCCAATCCCAAATAATATTTCCAGCTCCCTTTGCTGCGAGTACTTGTTGTTCAAGGTCGGAAAATATTCCTTCATGGAAAGCGTCATTAGAAAAAGTTTGTTGCAGGACAGTAAAGCTTATGAGAAGAACAATGAGCACTAATCCTCCCGCTAATGCTGGCTGGATAATATCATTGTTTAAATGTCCAGCTATGCAGGCATAGGCTCCAACACACCAAAAGCTAATGAGCAACCATGTTGGAATAAGCATAATGGCGCGGTCATAGCTTCTGATTGAGAAATAGATGATTAATATTATACCAAGCACAGCGGTAAGGCCAAAAGACAAACGCGCAATTCCAGCTGCTCTGATGGGATCATAAATAGCAAAGGCTCCTAGACTGCAAAACGCAATGGTCCAAGCGATAGCACCGTAACTAAAATGATAATGCCAGCGGTTAAGGCTGAGATAGGTAAAAAGAAAAATGAAGAGTGTAGCAGTAAGTGCTACTTCTGTACCAGCACGCCAGATTGGTTGGGTTGTGAGTGTAACTGCAAAGAATTTATTTAAAAAGTTGAAGTCAATACCAATATAAAAAAGCACTGCCCAAGCAACTGCCGCTGTTGCAGGAAACAGCCCTGTTCCACGGACGACGAAGAGAACAGTTAACAAAAGCGCTAAGAGACCTGATATCCCAAGAAGAATACCATGATAAAGCGTATAAGAATTAATTGCATCTTTATAAGCTTCAGGTTGCCATAAATAGATTTGCGGTAGATTTGCAGAGTTAAGTTCGGCCACAAATGTAATAACAGCACCAGGGTTAAGGGTAATACGAAAGATATCAGAGTTTGCACTAAGTTGACGATCGAGGGAAAAACCTTCGCTTGGCGTTATGGATTGAATCCTTGATGATCCAAGGTCTGGCCAAAAAAATCCAGAATGTGCCATGCGGTAATGGGGGGCAACGATGAGACGATCAACTTGTTCATCTGTTGGATTTGCAAGAGAAAAAACTGCCCAATTTCCGGAAAATTTTTCATTTTTTGCCTGCACTTCAATACGCCATACAATACCATCTGGTCCTGGTGCTGTACTTGTTTGAAAAATAGAGTTGTTTGTATGGTGAATTTCAATTGCTTTTGAGAGATCAAGAGCAGCATCTTGAGAAGAAATTTTAACTGGTTCAATTGCTTGTGCTGATGTAAGATGGACAAAAGAACTAACGACTACAATGAAAATGATGTCAATTATTTTACGCAAACTCTTCACAATGTCCCACTCTCAATATTTTAGGATGTTTAATTTTCATTTCGACTTTTGAGAAAAAACGTCCACCTTTTATAATTTATTTACATAATAAATTGTTATCACTTTTTCTTAAGTTATGTGATTTTATATACAAATAGACCACACACCCATTTGCTTCAATGGAACCTGAAGCGAATGAAGTTTTATATTTTAAAAGGGCAAAGTTAAACCATGAATTTCCAGATTTCACGGATATACCTTCACTTATTAGAATCTTTATCACATGAAGTATGAATTGGGTAGTTTTGTACGCCTATTTGCCCAATATTTCCAAAACTTATTTAATGAGGAGAGCTTTTGTGGTAAATTTTATGATAAAATATGTGATGTTATTGTGATGCTGCTTTGAAAAGAAGTTTTTACTTTAGCTTGTATGAAAGAGTTGACGTTAAATCATCAAAATTTATGAGGGGTCCTACAGGTCCGACAGCAGTTAGTGTTGGAGTGGAGTTTGTAAAAAGACGATGTGCTAAATCAGTTAATCTTTTAGGAGTGATGAGATTGAGGCGTTCAATTGTTTCCGATATTGGAATTGGTCGACCATAAAGGAGTATTTGGCGAGCAATGAGATGTGCTTGACTAGAGGGATTTTCCTGTGACATTGTCAGATTTGCACGATATTGCGTTTGTGCTCGTTGCAGTTCGTTGGCGTGAATATTTTTGCTGACCTTGGAAAGTTCATCAAGAATCACAGGAATAAGTTCTTTGAGCCCTTCTTGTCCGGTAGCTGCGTGAACACCAAAAAGCCCAGTATCTGAAAATCCCCAATGAAAAGCATAAATAGAATAGCATAATCCACGTTTCTCTCTTACCTCTTGAAAAAGACGTGAAGACATACCACCACCAAGAATGATAGAAAGAATTTGGGCTGCATAAAAATCACGCGCGTGATAAGCACGTCCTTCAAACCCTAGAACAACTTGTGTATCCATTAAATCGCGATATTCACGAAAGTCGCCACCGACATAATTTGCAAGATTAGTAAGAGGTGCGGTTGAATGGGAGCGAAAAGTACCAAGACGACTTTCAACTTCTCGCAAGAAACTTTCGTGCTTTACAGCTCCTGCAGCAACGACAATCATACGATCTGCACTATATTGTTTATTGATGAAATCATGGAGATCAGTAGATGTAAATGATTGAATAGTTTTAGCTGTTCCTAAAATAGAGCGTCCAAGGGATTGATGACGAAAGGCTGTTTCTGTAAAGTGATCAAAAACAATGTCATCAGGAGTGTCATGGGCAGCACCAATTTCCTGAAAGATTACTTGTTTTTCTCGTTCTAGTTCATCGTCGTCAAATTTTGAATGCATTAAAATATCGGCTAAAATATCTATAGCAAGTGGGATATCGCTTTTAAGAACACGTGCAAAGTAAGCTGTTGTTTCAATACTGGTTGTAGCATTGATTTCACCGCCAACATCTTCAATATCGGTTGCAATTTGAAAAGCAGTACGGTTTTCGGTTCCTTTAAAAGCCATATGCTCAAGAAGATGAGCAATACCATGCTGTGTGGAGGTTTCATTGCGTGAGCCCACTTTAACCCATATTCCGAGGGCAACACTATCAATTTGTTGCATTGTATGTGTGGCGATAGTCAAACCATTACTAAGGCGACATATATCTACATCCATGTATTTACAACTCCATTAAATAAGCTAAATACCTCATTGTAAGGGTATCAGAATATTCTTGATTTAAATTAATGCAGCTAACTTTAATAAGATGCACGCGATTTTAAAGAAATATAATCTTTTACTATTTTTTCATCATTAGCAAGATTTATAAAATGTTCTTCGTGTTTCATTACATCATTGAGATGAGATGGCCATGGAGCATGAAGGCCACAAGCGCTTTTAATAGTATCAGGAAATTTAGCTGGA
Source organism: Bartonella sp. AP57NXGY (assembly GCF_042195805.1). Classification (NCBI taxonomy): domain Bacteria; kingdom Pseudomonadati; phylum Pseudomonadota; class Alphaproteobacteria; order Hyphomicrobiales; family Bartonellaceae; genus Bartonella; species Bartonella sp. AP57NXGY. The sequence goes on from NZ_JBHIOZ010000007.1 coordinate 29,030, forward strand.
TGAGCCGTGGCAAGAACGATCATTGGAATATGCGATTTTTTGTTTTCACGCGCTACTTGAAGAGCGACCGCTGTATGTGGATCAACAAGATAGCCACTTTCCTTATAGACACTATCAATTGTTTGAGCTGTTGCAGCCATGTTGCTTTTTCCAGCGGAAAATAGGGAACGAATATTTTTGAGTTGCTTTTCATCAAGAGTAAAGAGACCCGTTTTTTTCAAGTTTTCCATTGCATTGCGAATCCACATTGGATCACGATTGCCACTTTCAAAGAGCAAACGTTCAAAATTAGAAGAGACCTGAATATCCATAGAAGGTGATGTTGTATGGACTATTGGTTGTGTTTTGTAAGTACCACTGGTCAATGTACGTACAAGGATGTCGTTATCATTCGTTGCGATGACCAGTTGAGCAATGGGTAATCCCATACGGGCTGCGACATAACCTGCAAAAATATCACCAAAATTTCCAGTAGGAACAGTAAATGAAACAGCTCTATCAGGTGCTCCTAAAGAAAGTGCAGATGAAAAATAGTAAACAATTTGCGCCATGATACGCGCCCAATTTATAGAATTAACACCTGAAAGTGCTCTTTTTTTACGAAAATTGTGGTCATTAAACATTGCTTTGACAAGAGCTTGGCAATCATCAAAATTTCCTTCAATGGCAATGGCATGAACATTGGAACAATGATTGGTTGTCATTTGCCGTTGTTGAACAGGCGATACACGTCCTTTAGGAAATAAAATAAAAATATCTGAGTGTTCTTTTCCAGCAAAAGCCTGTATTGCAGCTCCTCCTGTATCACCTGATGTTGCAGCAATAATCGTTGCACATCTATTTTTTTCAGTCAAAACATAATCCATCAGTCGAGAAAGAAACTGCATTGCTACATCTTTAAAAGCTAAAGTAGGACCATGAAAGAGTTCAAGGATAAATTCATCTGCTCCAGTTTGTCGTAACGGACAGATTGCTGGATGGTGAAAGGTTGCATAAGATTCAGCGATCATATTTTCAAAAGCTGTATATTCGATTTCGTTATTCACAAAGGGCCACAGAATAGTTTTAGCAATTGTTGTATAGGACTGACCACGAAGTGCTCGTAACGCATCAAATGATAGCTGAGGAAATTTATCTGGCAAATAAAGTCCCCCATCACTTGCCAACCCTGTCATGATTGTTTCCGTAAAGCTTAAAGCAGGAGCTTCACCTCTCGTGCTGATATATTCCATAAGTCTTATCCTTTTTTTATTTCTGGCAAATTGATGAAGTTATTTATTTCACGTTTTTCATAATATTTAAATTATTAAATGGATAGAGCTTCTTTTCTTCTTTTTAATTCAATAATGAAAGGAAATAGCCTTAAGCATTTTTATTTTTGAGATATAAACGCCAAATGTTCACAGAAAATCTGTTACAGTCAAAATTTTTTTCTCTATTATTCATTCACTTAAATTTTACAACGTATCTTCACTTGTACACCTTCTTAAATAATAAAATTAAATAGATAGAATGGTATTTATTGAAGAACTTTTGTATAAAACTCAATCATTCATAGTTATTTTATGCTCTTAATACTTTGTAACAATTAAATCTGCTAAACTGAATGTTAAAATGATACATCTCAGAACTCACATTGGAAGATTTATAAGGTAATTTTATGGCACTTCGTGCGCAAATCTATACTTTGAATAATCTTTTTTAGCTTAATTTATCACTTTGTATAATAATAGATATTATATTTGTGCTATACAGTATGGTAACCTAAAGTTTATCCATAGAAAACATACAACAGCCTGCTAAATGATGGGAAGCAGGCTGTAAAGTATTTTCATTTTAAATAGAAAAAAATAACTAAGTATCTTTGAATTATTTGCCTTTAATTTTTCCTATTGCCCATCCGATTATCCCGCTAAATATGGCCATAACAGATCCAGTCAAGAATCCAAAACCCAAAGCTCCTACTGTAGAAAAAACTCCTAGCGTAATTGGTTCAAACACTTTCTCAAATTTTCCTTCAAAGGCAGATTCAGTTTTTGCTTTATGAGTGAAACTTGGGACATAAAGAGCAGCTATATCGATAGCTTTTTTCTTTCCTTGTTCTATTAAAGAGACAGTTTCCCATTGAGTATCATTTTTCAAATGATTGGCATGAACATTTATAACTTGTGAAAGCAGAAAAGCAACTGCTATAAAAATATTTAATACGTAAGTTTTCAATACTTTAATCATAGTTTACCACCAATACTTTTATTTTAATCTGAATTGAATAGATGCATCGGCAGAATTAGTGCACATCGAGAGAAACAGAAGCATTTAAAGCTTTTTTCACTCTTAGTGTGATAATTCATTAGTTTTTGTCATCAACAATGGATAAACACGGAATATGTTCATAGTTTATATTTCATATGAGAAGGTCTTATTCTGATGAAATTTCAATTTTAACGAGATTTAAAATACAATATTATTTTACTTATTATCCATCCTAAAAACATGCCTATCGTACTTGATGCATATCCAAGTGCCATCCCCATACCAAAAGCCCCGAGTGTAAGAGGTTCAACAACCTTTTCAAATTTTCCTTCAATAGTAGCTTCATTACCCACTCCACGATTTAGACTAGGTCTATAGAGAGAAACGGTATGGACTGCATCCTTTCTTTTCTGTTCTATTGCAGAAACAAAAATATTCTCACGATGAGTACTATTTTGTAAAGAGTTTGCATGCACATTTACAACCTGAGAAAGAGAAAAGGCAGAAATAATGAAAATACTTAATATATGATTTTTAAATAATTTAATCATAATTTACCTCAAATATTTATACTATTCAATATATATGCGTAAATTTATACTTAATTTATACTTTGGATATTTGGATGTAATCTACAACATTTATATTTTGTAGCATAATGAGCTTCATTATGTAATTATTTACAATGAATTATAGCCACATAATAAAGCTATTATTATAGAGTTCTAGACGAGGTTGAATTATTTGAACATCAATACTATGTCCTTTATCCAACTTATTATCGATCCTATAAAGCTCATTACATGTCCAGTAAACAATAGCCCCATTCCTATAGTCATAGGCTCAACGACCTTTTCAAATTTTCCTTCACCTATTGTTCCATGTTCTGTTTGATAATTTACAGACGGAGCATAGAAAGCAGTCGTAGAAACTACATCGGATTTCGCATATTTTACTTGTTCCATTGGGAAAACAGAAAGTTCCTCTTTTGGAGTATCGTTTTTCAAATAGTTTGCATTAACATTTACAGTTTGTGAAATAAAAAAAGTGCTCGCTATAAAAATGCTTAAAATATAATTTTTAAATATTTTTACCATAACTTTACCTCAAATATTTTTAAGTTATATATGTAAGAAATATACATAATGTTTATGTATCTCACACTATATACAAGTAATATAGTTCAATATGTATTTTTAGTCAATAATAAAAATACATATAAAAATATAACTATAATTTTTATAAACGTTATTGTAAAAAAGTAACAGTAATAATTACAAATTATATTTTTTAAAAACTTTATACAATATTTTATTATGTGTTATATATAAAATAACATATGGTTATCGTATAATTTTTATAAAATGACATTAATATATTTTTTAAATACATTTATAGATAATAAAATTGATCAAAATTTTTACATATTAAATATATAAAAAATTATTTATTATCGATAGTATAATAGAAAAAATGAAAATTATGATGTGGTTATAAAAATATTATTAACAATTAAAATATGAATGGACACGCTAAAATTTTATTATTTATAGTATTTATTATAGATAGTCATTATTGTAGAATGTGTGTTCTATAGATATTATTAAATTATTATTCAATGGTTATTTAATTGCATCGTGATATCAGAATAATAATTCTTACTTTACTATTAAATATATACATTTATCTTATAGATAATAATATGTTATAGATACTAAAAAATGTACAATTTTTTCATAGTGTAAAGTAGAGCTCGAATTGGATAGAGATAAATGATATTATCTTTTTATCGCCAATGTGAACAGCATATTACTATGATGCAAGGCAGTGTATAGAAGAATATAATTTAGACATATTTATGAGTGCCGAAAGATCAGCATTAGATAATATTTTCAACACTTTCTTCTTTCCAAACTGAAAAGCCGCTTTTATTTTTAGAAAGTGGATTACTTTTGAAAAGATCTGATTTCATTGCTTATTTAAAAAGGCTATTAAGTGCTTTCGGAAAATTTTAAGCAACTATTGGTATCGCTGTCGCTTGTTTAACATGATTATATGTTTCATATTTATGTGCTTTTTTAAAGAAACCGTTCTCAAGGTACTCAAGCCTATTTTGCAATGATAGATATGATGATAAAGCCCCCATAATATAAAATTCTTAGGGCATCAGAATTTTTGACGTTTATAAAGAAGAAAGATGGCATTGCCATACACTTTTCTCGCTCCTAATGTTGCTACAATTTTTGCCTTTTGAGATGATTCATTAAAAGGCATTTTTATTTCTTTATTTATTTAATTCAGCATATCTAGGTTTGAAATGAGAGAATCTTACAATATTCGGTTTTTTTGCTTAATTTGAATCATGATAAATTATGATTATAAATGAATATATTGTCTGTAAATTACTTGGTATGAAATATTTTTTATAAAATGCACATCTTCATAAGAGTGTATTCTTTTTGTTTTTTGTAATCTTAGGGAGGTTGTACCAATTGATGCTGTTAAAATACTATTTAAGCAGCAAAGTAAATAAGCCTTCAACAAGTTTATGAGATTTGGATTGAGTAAATATAAGCCTTTGTAACTCAACAAGGACGCATTTGTCATTTTCAATAAAGTCTTGTGTTCCATAGATTCCGCGAATTTTAATATTTTTTCCATGATTAATAGGCACATCCCTTACAATTTTACCATAGTATGTGATTTTTTTGATCAGATGAAAGAGGCTAGCAATTCTCACATCTTATCGAGCAAGGCATCGTAATATTCCTTTTTTGACAAATATAATAATTTATCAGGATGAGCTGCTGAGGTTGGGAGTGGGATATCGGAGTTGAGATAGATAAGCAGGGTTTAATTTTCATGAGTTGGCACCCCTGTTTTTGGCTTTTTTTAAAGCACGTGCAATGGTTAACAGACTTATGATTTCAATGAGGCGCTATATTTTTCCTTCACATTGAGATGCAATTCACCCGTGTCGTGAATTACGCATTTATTGAAGTTATTATAAAAGGAGCAGCGAGAAGAGCAGGACATTTGAATAAAAATGCTTCTTACAAGAGTTTACAAATTGATATATTCAAGAGATTTTTTATAATAGATCTCGCCATACTGCCATTGCTTCTAAGACTTCTCCTAAATGAGCATGTTTTGCAATAACTGTTTCTGCACCAGCTTCTGCAAGTGCATTAGAGTGGCCAAGATAGCTATGTGATCCTCCCGTAAAGCCGATGACACGCATGCCTGCTGCTATGGCTGCGTGTACACCATGAAGTGAATCTTCTATAACGATAGTGTTTTGGGGCTCTGCCTGTAATTGTTGTGCGGCAAAAAGGAAAACATCAGGGGCCGGTTTCGTTCTTTTTGTTCCAACTTCAGGTGCTGAAAATATTTTACCTTCAAAAAGGTCATAGAGATCAACCGTGATGAGCATCTCTTTTATATCTACGCTTTTTGCATTAGAGCAGATACAGTAGGGATAGCGTGTTTGGATAATTTCTACAGCTTCTCTTACATCATCAATAGCCCGTAATTTAGTTTTTATTTGTGTACGAAAAATATTAGTCATTTGATCTATGAGATGAGCAGAAATAGGTTTTTCTGTTTCCTGTTCAACGTGTTTAAGAATATCGCGAAAGATAAGCCCTGCAAAACGCTCACTCAATTCTTCGGGTGATATTTCATATCCTGTTTGTTTGAGCAATTGAGATCCAATTTTTGCTGCAAGATATTCAGAGTCGACGAGAACTCCGTCACAATCAAAAATAATAAGATCTATCTGAGGCATAAGATATTCCTTTACATGTTACGAGATGGACAACTTTCATGAAAACGATATTGAGAAGATCTTATTTCATAAAAATACGCTTTGAAAATGATTCTTAATTCTTTTACGAAATAAAAGATATGGGAACAGTACATTGAAAAAAAAATTAAGGTTTCATTCATATGAAAGTTTTTTTTTACTAAAAAAACAAAAACAATCATCAATTTTGTAGAACTTTAACGATACGTTTACGCTATTTTGTAAATATAGATGGGTAATGCGGGCCTATAAACTATTTTGGTTGATTATAGGGCAAATTCAGTTAATTTTGTTGGGTTTTTCATGACAGTTATTCAGCTTCAAAAAGATTTCCTTCGTACTCCCTCACAAATGCCATGGCGCAATAAAATTTTTAAAGGAGATTGTGTTTCCGTTTTAGAAAAACTTCCAAAACATTCTGTTGATATGATTTTTGCGGATCCACCCTATAATTTGCAATTGGATGGAGCTTTATACCGTCCAGATCATTCGCTTGTTGATGCGGTTGATGATGCATGGGATCAGTTTGAGAGTTTTGCTGCTTATGATGCTTTTACTCGTGCATGGTTGCTTGCTTGTCGTCGTGTATTAAAACCCAACGGAACACTTTGGGTTATCGGATCTTACCATAATATTTTTCGGGTTGGGACGGCATTACAAGATTTAGGTTTTTGGATGCTTAATGATATTATTTGGCGCAAGAATAATCCGATGCCTAATTTTCGAGGGCGCCGTTTTCAAAATGCTCATGAGACGCTTATTTGGGCCGTGCGAGATCAAAAAGATAAAAAGTACACATTTAATTATGATGCCTTAAAAGCGGCAAATGAAGATCTACAAATGCGTTCAGATTGGCTTTTCCCTCTCTGCACTGGAGCTGAACGTTTAAAGGATGATTCGGGGCGTAAATTACATCCAACACAAAAACCGCAAGCGTTATTAGCGCGTATTATTATGGCTTCTAGTAAACCTGGTGATGTTATTCTCGATCCGTTTTTTGGTTCGGGAACAACAGGTGCTGTTGCCAAGCTTTTAGGGCGTGATTTTGTTGGGATTGAACGCGAGCAAGATTACATCGATGCAGCATGTGAGAGAATTGCGGCGGTTCAACCTTTAGCGCAACCAGAACTAGCGATTTTGGATAGAAAAAAAGCAGAACCGCGCGTAGCATTCAACAGTTTGCTTGAAGCAGGTTTACTCTATCCTGGAGAAGTTCTGTATGATCGTAAGAAGCAAGTATCTGCTATTGTAAGAGCTGATGGTACGATTATGCATGGTGGTGAAGCGGGCTCAATTCACGCAATGGGAAGAAAGGCTCAAGATTCGCAGAGTTGTAATGGTTGGACCTTTTGGTATTATGAGGAAAATGGACGGTTGAAGTCCATAGATCATTTAAGAATGATCATACGTTCACAAATGTTAAAAACGGGTGTTTTATGAACTAAGCTGATCGCTTCATTCTATTGACCACCAATGTACCTGATCTTGATTGAGATGGACGTGAGGGTGTTTTAGCCTTTCTTAGATGTTTTTTATTGACACACTAAATCTCGCTTGTAAGCGACAAGCGAGTATTTTATGCTTCTTTTAGAAGAAATTAAAATGAGAAATTTTCAATCTATGTTCTCATTTTAGTTCCAAAACAGTAAAATTTCAATATAAGCTTATAAAAATGAAATATCAGAATTAAAAGGTTCATTCAGAAGTTCAAAATTAAGTGCTTTTTTGAATACGTACATCTGTGAAGTGCATATAATATATTGATTATAAAGATAATTTAGCGCAACTCATATCGAATTGCCCTCGGAATATCGTCAAGTTTTCTTATTTCAAATTTGTTCCATATTGAATCGATGAAAATTACTTTCTTGCATGTCATAAACGGGGTTGGCGTGTGAATAAAAATTGTTAACGAAAGAACTAAAAGTACCTCTTATAATCCGTTTCACGTACCAAGGGATGTTGAGGGGGCTGGTAAATATAACGATGGTGCTAACTTGCTCCGTCATAAGCGAAAAAAGGATAGATCCTGAAATTTAAATCTAAAGCTTCTAAGCGTTTCTATCGCTCCTTAATTTTTGTCTGTAGCAAAAATTGGTTATTTCATTTTTTAAAATTTTTCTTTTACAGATTAATAAATGATCGCTAGAGATACAAAAGTCTCCATTAGAAAACATTTTTATGAATAGGGAAGGTTATTTAAATCTAAAAGAATTGGGAAGTGCTACGGAAATGGCTTTTTTCATAACAGTAGGTAATGCTTCTTCGGCAAGATGTTGAATGTTACACCACCAACCATTTTCACAATTCATTTCATGAACATCTTCGGTATAGTAAACATCAAGTTTTAGAGAAAAGTGAGTAAAAACATGCGTAATTTGTCCTTTGAATTGCCAATTGGCAGTAAAGGGTGCGTTTTGTAGCCCATTTTCGTTGTTTATGCCAATATTGTTAGGAATTTGGGTCATTCCACCAAGGAGCTTTTGCGTCTGTCGTTTTTCCAAATAAATTTGTTTCTTTTTATTAAGGACCACAAAAGCAATACCTGTTTTTGAAGGGCGTTCTTTTTTAGGGGCTTTAACTGGAAAAGACTCCGGTTGTTGCATCTTTTCTGCTTTGCATAAACATTGAAGAGGGCAGGTATAACAAGATGGTTTGCGTGGAGTACAAATTGTTGCTCCCAAATCCATCATTGCTTGAGCAAAGTCACCAGGACGATTTAAAGCAGTAATTTTTTGTGTTTTTTCTTTAATTTCAACTTTTGCTTTTTGCAATATTGAAGTGATAGCAAAAAGTCGCGCTACCACACGTTCGACATTACCATCAACCACTGCTACAGGGTGGTTAAAAGCAATCGCAGCAATGGCTGCGGCAGTATAATCTCCAATACCGGCTAGAGTTCGCAATTCTTTTACAGATTGTGGAAATTGTCCCGCGTAGTTTTCAACAAGCTGTCGCGCACATTTTTTAAGATTACGTGCGCGTGAATAATAACCAAGTCCAGCCCATGCTTTCATGATATCATCTTGGGAGGCTTTTGCTAAAGAGGAAAGATCAGGCCATAGTTTTAGAAACTTTTTAAAATAAGGCTTAACTGTTTCAACGGTTGTTTGTTGAAGCATGATTTCAGAAAGCCAAACTTGATAAGGATCAGGACGGATACCTTGTTTTTGCTTTTCGGGGGTAATCCGCCATGGAAGATGTCTGTGATTTTGATCGTACCAAGCAAGGAGGTGCGAAGAAATTTCATACATGATTGCTTTCAAGCATAGGGAGATATAAAATGCAAAAGAAAAAATTATTTATTTTGTAATTCATGTTTTTTGCTCTTTTATTGTCAAGGCTCTGGTGAGAAAAGGCTTTTTATTTTGTTGATATTTCATAAATTGAGGAGGCAACAATTTTTAGATGAAACAAATGATTTTAATTTAGTAAGCGGTTGAACAATGATCTAAAAATGAGAAAACAACTTAAAAAACGTATCTTTTATTCTCTTTCTGAGGCGGTATACAAAATACTTGATCCAGTTTTACGCAAACGGACAGGGCTTAATGTAGCGCTTATAGAACATTGGCCACAGATTGCGGGCTATGATATCAGTGAACATACAATGCCGCTTAAAATTATTTGGAAACGTCGTGCAGATCAAGATGAAGTTTTTCAGCCAGCAACACTTGTTGTCGCATGTGAAGGATTTGCTGCGTTAAAATTGATGCATGAAACAGAGGAATTACTTCATAGAATTAACGGATTTTTTGGCTATATTGCTATTGATCGCATCAAGATTGAGCAAAGGAGTATGTCGGTTTTTATGAATCACTTGCCTCTAAAACCGCCTTTGAGTGAACAAGACAAAAAATGCGTGGAAAAAATGCTTGAAGGAATTGAAGATAAAAGTTTGCACCAAGCACTTTATCAACTTGGCTGTTGCATTTTTTTGGAAAAAAATAATAAATAGAAAGATATTTTATATATTTTTCTTTAATATATGAGAAAGCATTGGATTCCTATTCGTTAATAACAACAGAAAAGTATTATTTATGGTAAAATATCGTTCTTTTTTATCTTTCGGGATAATTTTTCTCTTCATAACGATTGTACAAAACAGTGTAACAGTTGCTTTAGCGCGTGATCCCAAATCAGTGGCAACTGTTGATATGGCAGAGCTTCTCCAATCGGGTAAAGTAAAGGATCGCTTTGAGGGAGAGGCGGATGCACCAGTCGTCATTGTTGAGTATGCTTCGTTGACATGTACCCATTGTGCGCATTTTTATAATGATATACTTCCCCAAATTCGTAAAAAATATATCAAAACAGGAAAAGTAAAACTTATTTTCCGAGAATATGCTTTTGATCCTCGGGCAACAGCAGGTTTTATGTTGGCACGGTGTGCACCGGAAGATCGCTATTTTCCTTTGATAGAAGTTTTATTTCAAAAACAAAATGAATGGGCTTTCGGAAAAAATGCTCTAACACCATTGAAGAAAATTGGCTTAATGGCTGGTTTTACAGATGAAAGTTTTACTGCGTGTTTGAAAAATCAGTCCATTTTAGATGAAGTAAATGCATCTTTTGAACGCGGTAAAGAGCTTGGTGTCACAGCAACACCTACTTTCTTTATTAATGGTAGTAAATATGAAGGTGCCATGAAAGTAGAAGAATTTTTTTCGGTGATTGATAGTTTTCTAAAAAACTGAATCTTAATCTTCCAGAAGATGGATAGTGATACTTTTGGTCATTATCTCTTTTGGAAGGATTAATATTATGCATTTATGAAGCGATATCGTTGAGCCAATTTTGAATCAAATCATTGCTTTTAAGTGAGCCTGGGTTGAATGATGTTTTGAAGCTGATATGGGAGGATTTGTACAGTGAAAAAATGGGTTTATAGTTTTGGAGATGGAAAGGCAGAAGGAAGTGCAAGTGAGCGTAACCTTCTCGGAGGTAAAGGGGCTAATTTGGCAGAAATGAGTAATCTTGGTTTGCCCGTACCACCCGGATTTACGCTGACAACAGAAGTTTGTAATTTTTATTATGCCCATGACAAATCATATCCAGAAGAGCTACAGGAATCTGTTAAGCAAGCACTAAGATACGTTGCTGAACAAACAGGACGTGAATTTGGGAATGAACAAAGACCACTTTTGCTGTCTGTTCGTTCAGGGGCTAGGGCTTCTATGCCAGGGATGATGGATACAGTGCTGAACCTTGGCATGAATGATAAAACTGTAAAAGCAATTGCTTTACAAGCCAATAATGAACGTTTTGCTTATGATAGTTATCGGCGTTTTATCCAAATGTATTCTAACGTTGTTTTGGGGCTAGACCATTCGTATTTTGAAGAGATTCTTGATGAAGTAAAAGCATGCAATGGTTACACTATTGATACAGAAATGACAGCAGATGATTGGAAGAATGTTATTATTTCTTATAAAGCCTATGTTGAAGAAAAATTAGGAACCCCTTTTCCACAAGATCCTGAACAACAGTTATGGGGGGCAATTGGAGCCGTTTTTTCAAGTTGGATGACAGCACGTGCAGTTACTTATCGCCGTTTACATAGCATTCCTGAAAGTTGGGGAACGGCAGTTAATGTGCAAGCTATGGTTTTTGGTAACATGGGAGAAGATTCGGCAACAGGTGTTGCTTTTACACGCAATCCATCGACAGGGAAAAAAGAACTTTATGGTGAATTTTTAGTTAATGCGCAAGGGGAAGATGTTGTGGCGGGCATTCGAACGCCTCAAAATATTACAGAAAGTGCGCGTATTGTTGCTGGTTCAAATAGACCGTCGTTAGAAAAAATTATGCCTGAGGCTTTTTTGAAATTATGTCAGATTGCGCAGAAGCTTGAGCAGCATTATCGGGATATGCAAGATCTCGAATTTACCATTGAAAAAGGTAAATTATGGATGCTTCAGACTCGTTCAGGAAAACGCACGGCTCGTGCGGCTCTCAAGACGGCAATTGAAATGGTTGAGGAGGGGTTAATAAACCGTGAAGAGGCTGTGATGCGTATTGATGCAAAGTCGCTGGACCAACTTTTGCATCCAACACTTGATCCTAAAGCAGAACGTTTTGTTATAGGACGTGGTTTACCTGCTTCTCCTGGAGCCGCAACTGGTGAAATTGTTTTTACTTCAGAAGAGGCAGAAACTGTGTCGGCGGAAGGTCGCAAAGTTATTTTGGTCCGTGTAGAAACAAGCCCAGAAGATATTCATGGTATGCATGCTGCAGAAGGAATTTTAACAACGCGTGGCGGTATGACAAGTCACGCTGCTGTTGTTGCGCGGGGGATGGGAAAACCATGTATTTCTGGTGCTGGCAGTGTGCGGATTGATTATAACACAAATACGTTGTTTGCCTCAGGAGAAAGCTTAAAAAAAGGTGATGTTATCACAATTGATGGTGGAAGTGGAGAAATTTTCAAAGGGAAAGTTGCAATGTTGCAGCCTCAGCTTTGCGGAGACTTTGCAAAATTAATGGAATGGGCTGATGGGATGCGACGTATAAGAGTTCGCGCTAATGCTGATACACCATCTGATGCCCGTATGGGGCGCTCTTTTGGGGCTGAAGGTATAGGTCTTTGCCGTACGGAGCACATGTTTTTTTCTGATGAACGTATCGTTGCCATGCGTGAAATGATTTTAAGTCATGATGAAAGTGGTCGTCGTAAAGCACTAGATAAGCTGTTGCCAATGCAGCGTTCAGATTTTAGTGAATTATTTGAAATTATGTGTGGTTTACCTGTTACTATCCGCTTGCTAGATCCACCGTTACATGAGTTTTTGCCTAAAACGAAAGCAGAAATTCTTGATGTTGCAACAGCTATGGGTGTTTCTGCTGAAGTGCTTGCTGAACGCACTCAGCAGTTGCACGAATTTAATCCTATGCTTGGATTACGAGGATGCCGTTTAGCTATTACTTATCCTGAAATTGCAGAAATGCAAGCGCGGGCGATTTTTGAAGCAGCAGCAGAAGCTGCCCAAAAATCTGGATCTCCTGTTATGCTTGAAATTATGGTGCCACTGGTTGCACTAAAATCTGAACTCGATTTTGTGAAAGCGCGTATTGATCAGGTTGCTGAGGAAGTGATGAAAGAAAAGGGAAGCACTATTCAATATATGGTTGGGACGATGATTGAACTTCCAAGAGCGGCGCTTCGAGCAGATGAAATTGCTGAAACTGCTGAATTTTTTTCATTTGGAACAAACGATTTGACACAAACTACTTTTGGGATTTCCCGTGATGATGCAGCTCCTTTTTTGGCAACCTATTTTCAAAAAGGTCTTTTAGAGCAAGATCCTTTTGTGTCTATTGACCGTGATGGAGTAGGGGAACTTATTACCATTGCTGCACAGCGTGGACGCTCAAAGCGTGCAAAAATAAAATTGGGAATTTGCGGTGAACATGGAGGCGATCCTGCCTCTATTGCTTTATGCGAAGAAAATAACCTGGATTATGTTTCGTGTTCTCCTTTTCGAGTGCCAATTGCTCGTTTAGCAGCAGCTCAGGCCGCAATAGCAAAAAGGATGTAATGGGTTAATATTTTTTGTTGTATCGTTATTACTGAAATAAATTTTTATATATTCTTTTATTTTCTTTAATAAAGGGAATAAAAATGCTTCTAAAATGCACGATAAGTTGTGTTACGCGAGAAAGTGTTTTTTTAGAGGTTTATGAAAGAAAATATAAAGCACAGGATAGACAAAGATGTATTATTAATGCACTTTTTATTGGCGAACCTCTTGATAGAGAGAAACGTGTTATTGTGCAGTCAATTTACGCGTTTGCTTTTTTATAGGGGAATGAGCTCCTCACGCAAAATAGAATGCTCCAAACAAATGCATTTTTTTTTGCGCATCATGCTGTTTGAGATAGACATTTCTCAATGGATGCCCCATTTTACATTGATATTCGTGGAATGGGGATTATGTAAAACTCCCCGTAAGTTTATAAAAATCTTCCCAAAATTTATAAACTCCATTATGCACTCCCATCTTTACATTTATAAAGGAATATCAAAGTTACACAATCTATTGATTTATAAAGATAATTTTTTATTTCTCATATTGAATGAAAGCTGTAAATATCATAAGATCTTCTTATTTCGACTTCTTTTATAATGAATCAATCAAAACCATGTTTTTTGTATGTTACAGGCGGGATGAGCGTCTGTAGATAAAAAAATAAAGCAAGGATATGCCTCTTATGAAACGTCTCAAGTGTCAAGAGCTGTCACAAATTGAAGGTAGGTACAGTGTGTAATGGTGCCGGCTTGCTTCTTGACAAAAAGCGTAAAGATGATGCGCGGCGCGTGCAGTGGGACTACTATTATTATTCATGGGCGTTGTTGCGAAGTGGTTTTAGGTGCTTTAGAGATGTTTTTTAAGAAAGCCCGTGAATGGCAATCCAAGTATATTCCGTTTGGGACATTTTGTTTTAGGTGAGGGGGAGTGAGACCAAAAAGACATGTGATAAAGTAAGAGCATGAGGCAATAGGTAATTTCCGTTATTTTAAAGATATTGCTTTAGATGTCTTTGAAAGGCGTAAAGCTGAATTAAAAGGAAATGACAAAGATGAAAACTGGTTTTTACCTTAACTTTTCATATTTTTCCCAAATTAGGCTGTTTTCCTGTTTTAAGAGATTATACAAACAGAGATGCGTAATATTCTTGCCTCCATTTGGCATATAAAAGCTATAACAGCTGAGAGAAGTACTAAACTGTCTTAACATTTTTTTCAAACATACTGCTGCGGTAAGTTTGGATGTTGATTTATAGGCAATACTAAACGCACACGCTCTCTTAAGAAGACAATGTCATAAAACACATAACTTTCCAGCAATAGATTAGAGAGAAGTGCCGGTTTTTTATCAGACACTTTGCAAAACAACAACCATAACACAATTAGCTTTACGTCTATTTATCCTTACAGGTGTTTGCACAAATTCTTTGCATCATATTTATAAAGATCAAATTGACGATAATATATGGACAATTCGTGGTTCGATAATATGAAAGGTTTACATGATACTACAAAAATTTCGTGTCCTTTTATCATCAGAGGCAATAAAAATGCTAGAACAAGCGCGTTTGCTATTTTGCAATATTCTTTTTTCTGCAATCGGTTGTGGTTTTTTTGAAGAAAATTATACGGCTCAATATGTAATGTGTAAGAAAACCATTCTGATTGATTGAAAATAAGAGGGCTTGAGATGAAGGAATGTTTGAGGGGAGCATTAAACAAACGAAAGATGAATTATCATTATAAATTAAGAGATTATTATGATTAGCTTCAATTTAATAAACCAATTTCACGCATTTTCATTAAAATTGTGTGATTAATTTTACCTGTTACAGGAAGATCAAATGTTTTTTGAAACTGTTTTAAGGCTTCTATCGTCTTTTGATCTTCTATTCCTGTGACAATAACCTCCTCATTCCCAAAAATATGTAAAGCTTTTTGCACTTGTATAATATCTTCAACAGAAGGCTCTAAAATAGCTTCTTTTAAGTGTGTCATATTTTTTGTATTGTTTGTTTCTATTTCGCTTTGCTTAATTAATATCGCGATTTCATCTGCTGCGGGATTAGATAGAACATTCTTTTGCATTCTCTGAGCAGTTTGCTGTTTCCATAAAGTGATGGCTCGGCGTGTTTTAGGTCCTTCCAGTCCATCTAATGGTCCATCATAAAGTCCTAATTTTGCTAGTTCTTTTTGCTTTTCCAGCATGCTTGCTGATTGAGAGGGTAAAGGTGAATTTGTGTGCTTATGACTTTGAGAATGTACAGAAGTTACACGGGAGAGTTCTTGTGATTTTTCTTCTTTTTCCGATAAAGTAGAGCTCTTACCTATACTTTGAACAGAGGAAAATTTCATTTGAGTTAAAATATTTTGATGCGTTGTCATTTGCGAAAATAAAGCATTAAATGAAATAAATAAAAAACTAATGCTAAAAAGAAAAGATCCAACAAAAAATAAAGTATTTTTTCGTGTATAGAAATAAAGAGTTTTTGCACTCCAAAAAATAAAATGAAAAATTATAAGAAGAAGTGTTATAACAATACTACTATAGTATTTACGGTGTTTTACAGTTTTTTTTCGGTAGGTCTTTCGTTTTGTTGCCATTACTTTTATTTTCAGTTGCGTTTATTTTTTACAAAGAAACAAATATAAATTAGGAAACGAATATGAATCAGTTTTTACTTCCAGCCAGAGAGAAGTGCATTGACATTATTGATTTTTCCTTTCAAACTCCTAAAATGAGCGGCTTCATTATATCAATTTATAAGTTGATAAATCAACAAGAGTTCTTATCAACGTTTATTCATTTTATTTTATACAAATCTTTAATGTGTATAAAGAGAGCACCAAATGATTAGCATTCAAGATCATTTTGGTATTTGCAAACTGCATTATCACATATAATTATCTAAACAATAATGCCACGTTATTCTTCATTTTGGGGCATATGTTTGCCTATTATTTAAAATAAAATTGAAAATATTTGCCTATAACGCTAAAAAGATGACAATCATTATCTATTCTTTATAATTTACATATAGATGGTTACTTATCCATAAACGGTTTGGTAATAATAATTATCTCTTAATATTATTATATTTTGGTATAAATTCCTTCTATTAAATAATTTTCATAAGTATTAATTAAATTGATGTTTACAATGTTATAGAAAAAACTGGCTTGAGATGTAATCATAAGAGATGCAGTTATTTTTTGATGTTTTTATTGACAGGTTGACTATTTTCATAACATTCCAGTAAAAATTTTATAGATAATATAAATATTTTATCGACACTAGAGTCAGAATAACAGAGTTTACTCTTTTTAGCTTTTTCAACTAAGCTAAGATGGTGGACTATTATTTAAAATAATTATGTACACAACACGATTATCTCTCTCATTTTTTATCATAGTATGTTCATTAACATGACCAGCTTGTAAGTGTATAATTTTGATGTTAATTTTTTACTGAATAGACAATGTATCCCATTTTATACAGCGGAATTGTGCCATATTTATAAAAAAGCCAATGATATAGATCCAATACATGAATACTCAATTTTATAAAAAGCACATTTTATAAATTGTTTATAAAGCAACAGTGTATAAAATGCTTCTTTTATTGTATTTACCACTGCGGTACATTGATTGTCCATGATACGTTTTTTAATCAAATTATCATTTTTTTTATTTTTTATTTTTGTCATTATTTCATTTTTTGTAGCAGATCCAAGCAGTAACCATTCTTCTAGCCCCCAAAATAATGAGACAACAACGAGCGATGTGATTGTTGCTTTTAAGGAAGCCTTAAATGACTTAGGCGCATTTTGTGACCGTAATATAAAAACCTGCAAAGTAGGAAAATCCTTTTTAAGTTCACTTGGTGAGCGCGCATATTACGGTGCAAGAGCTGCTTATGAATATTTAGGGAACATATTAGGAAACAAAAATGATATCAGAGACTTCCCCTAATGTTTCTTACAAAATCGAAATACAAGAGTTCTTACAAAACCATGCAATGTTATCTTGAAATAAGGATTTTTAACGTTCTTCGTGTTATTTATGTTAGGAAGAATAAATATTTATTTTTTATAAGTGTATTCAAGAATGATTATTCAAACGAAACAGGACTAAAATAATGGCGGAAACAATCGGTAATATTATAGAGAACTTTTCGCTTTTGGATAATTGGGAAGATCGTTATCGTTATGTCATCGAGCTTGGCTATGAATTGCCACCTTTTCCAGAAAGCGCTCGAAACGATGCTCACAAAGTTCCTGGTTGTGTTAGCCAAGTGTGGCTTCTATCTTCACGTAATAACTCAAAAGATCCAATATTGACGTTTCAAGGTGATTCCGATGCTCATATTGTGCGTGGACTCATTTACATACTTCTTGCTTTTTATTCAGGCAAAAAAGCTTCTGAAATTCGCAATTCTGATGCTCAAGAGCTCTTTGAAAAACTTGGTTTAAATGAAAATCTTACACCACAACGATCAAATGGTTTGAAATCAATGATTAAACGGATTCGTAACGAAAGCTATATGTAATCCCCTTGGTAGAAATTGCTATATATACAAAAGCTTCACACAAAACATGTATACTAAAATCAACTTTATGCACGAAACCATTTTTTCGCAAAATAAGATTATTTAGTTTTTTTCCGTTTGCTTTTGCGTCCAAGCCCCATTTCTTTGGCCAAAGCCGATCGTGTTTTTGCATAATTAGGCGCCACCATAGGGTAAGAACTATCTAACTGCCATTTTTCACGATATTCCTCTGGCAACATTCCATAATGTGTCATGAGATGACGCTTTAGAGATTTAAACTTCTTTCCATCTTCAAGGCAAATGAGATAATCAGGAAATACTGAACGCTTCGGATTAACGGCAGGCCTTTGTTTTTCAACTTCGACTTCTGTTAACTCTAGATTCCCTGCTTTACGAAAAGCAGCATGGACATCAGCAATTAAACTTGGCACTTCAGTCGGTCGAATAGAATTATTACTCACGTAGGCAGCAACAATATCAGCAACCAATGTAATAACTAAATTGCTTTCAGTCTCTAAGACTGCACGATGTTCCATTCTTGTTTCCTTTAATTTAAAATTGAGTAATTCAAAATCGAGATATAGTGCATATACTCATGATATAAAGATCTCATGCACATGAGTTTCATATTGTACAAAAATCTTTTTTGTCAATTCAATTATTCTATAAAATTGCCAAAACACAAAAAAATCAAATAAATACCTATTTTTTGTCATAATATACAATAAGAAAAACGAAATTATTACATGCTAAAATATATTTTTACCCTATAACATATCATACATAATATATAATACATCACAAATATAAAAAAATATATGATAAAATTTATTTATTTTTTTTGAGAACGTAAAAATAAAATTACTAATTATAAAAATATAATATATAAATTATTATATTTTGTTTTGAATACTTATAGTTTAGTAAGTTTATGTTTAATAAGTTTTAAATTTGTTTTTATTATTTATATTTATAAAATTTAATAATAAAAAACATGATATATTATAAATATGACATAATAGTATTATTTATAATATAAAACTATTCATTAAAAGGAGATAGGACATTTTTATTTTTTATACAGTAATAATAATATTTTAGATATATTTATTCCTTTCTGTAAAATTATGCGATTATACTGTTTCAAAAAAAATCAATTCTTTTTCTAATAGTTTAATTGTTTTACCAGTCACTTTCATTATAAAAGTGGTGTTATATCCCTAGAAAACAATAGCTGTGATATGTAATGAACAGAAAGGTATTAGTTTTAAAAATTATCATGGTGCTATTTTTGCAAGTGAATAGAACTTATAGGTTTTTACACTTGCATCAATCATTGTGATTCTAACATATAAACGAAGCTATTAACATATTTTAATATAGGATTGTGTATGACTCGCACTTTTGCAATTCCTCCCAAAGCATCTAGAATCACTCATAAGGAAATATATCATGGTATTTTTCGTGATGATCCCTATCATTGGCTACGTGCGTCTAACTGGCAAGATGTTTTTAAAGATCCTAACTGTCTTGATCCCAATATTCGACATTATCTTGAAAAAGAAAATGCTTATCAATCAGCTCAAATGGCTGATACAAAACCATTACGAGATTTGCTTTTTACCGAAATGAAAAACAGGATCCAAGAGAATGATAGTTCTGTTCCTATAAAACATGGTCCTTTTGCTTACGGATTCTCTTATGTTACCGGAGGCCAACAACCACATTATTTTCGGACACCAAGGAATGGCGGAGAAAAAAACGTGTACCTTAATGGTGATGTCTTGGCAGAAGGCAAAGAATATTTCAAATTTGGTTCAGTTCAAGAATCTCCTGACCATACACATGTGGTATGGACCTATGATGACAAAGGATCAGAGTTCTATACAGCTAAAATTCGTAATTTTGAGACATTATCTGACTGTACGGACATAATTACTGATACATCTGGTCAAATTGTATGGGATGCTAGGTCTGAAGGTTTTTTCTATACTAAGATGGATAAAAACCACCGACCTTCAGAGCTCTATTATCACCAATTAAACACAGATCAATCACAAGATAAGCTTATTTTTCGTGAAGACAATCCAGGTTTTTTCTTAGATGTAAGCGGTTCTAAGCTTAATGATGTTATTTATATTAATATTCATGATCATGAAACATCCGAGATCTGGTTAATTCCTGCTGAGGCGCCTTTTACTGTTCCCCAATGTGTACGGAAACGACAAAAAGGTATTGAATATTTACTTACAGAGGGTGGTGATGTCTTTTATATTCTAACCAATTTAGATAATGCAAAAGATTTCAAAATTATGGTAGCGCCATATACATCTCCACAATCAGAAAATTGGTCTGAGTTTATCCCACATCAGCTTGGGTGCCTAATATTATCCCATGATGCTTATCAAGATTTTCTTGTCTGGATCGAACGTTTTGAGGGGCTTCCACGTATAAAAGTAATGGAACGTACCACTAAACAAGTTAATTCCATCGCTTTTACTGAAGAGGCTTATTCTTTAGGTCTGCAAGGAGTTGCAGAATATAACAGTCCAACTATTCGTTTTTCCTATTCGTCTATGACAACACCTGATCAAGTGTTTGATTATGAGATGAAAAATTGTAAACGAATGCTTTTAAAAACGCAAATAATTCCCTCTGGGCATAATAAAGATGCATATGTAACACGACGTATTACAGCAATAGCAGACGATGGTGAGAAGATTCCTATTTCACTTTTTTACCACAAAAACACTCCCCTTGATGGTGGTGCGCCTTGTCTGCTTTACGGTTATGGTGCTTATGGGATTTCTATTCCTGCCAGTTTCAATAGTAATGTACTTTCTCTAGTAAACAGAGGTTTTATTTATGCTATTGCTCATATTCGCGGAGGAAAAGAAAAGGGAGTAGAGTGGTATGAGAAAGGAAAACATCTCTTTAAGCACAATACATTTACAGATTTTATTGCTTGTGGGCGTTACCTTGTAAACAATAAATTCACTTCTCACGACCGGCTGATTGCTCATGGTGGTTCAGCAGGGGGGATGTTGATGGGAGCCATTGCCAATATAGCTCCACAGGATTTTGCTGGGATCGTAGCAAATGTGCCTTTTGTTGATGTCTTAGCGACAATGTTAGATGCTTCATTGCCACTCACACCTCCAGAATGGGCCGAATGGGGGAATCCTCTTGAATCAGAAGAAGATTATAAGCTTATTGCTTCCTATTCCCCTTACGATAATGTTAAAGCTCAAAACTATCCCCCTATACTTGTGATGGCAGGATTAACAGATCCTCGTGTAACTTACTGGGAGCCTGCAAAATGGGTGGCAAAATTACGAGACCTAAAAACAGACGATAATGCAGTTTTATTACGTATTAATATGGATTCAGGGCACGCTGGTGCAGCTGGACGTTTTTCAAAGCTAGAAGAAGTTGCCTATATCTATGCATATATTCTAAAGATAGCAGGAAAAGATTTTTGCTAATCCATAATACTTCTGTATGAAAGTCTCCGATAATTTATTGAATTATAGAGACTTTCATACACTAAAAAATTATTGAGACAGTTTAAAATTCACATTCTTCATAAAGTTCCAAAACATAG
Source organism: Bartonella sp. AP57NXGY (assembly GCF_042195805.1). Taxonomy (NCBI): domain Bacteria; kingdom Pseudomonadati; phylum Pseudomonadota; class Alphaproteobacteria; order Hyphomicrobiales; family Bartonellaceae; genus Bartonella; species Bartonella sp. AP57NXGY. Next base: position 50,769 of record NZ_JBHIOZ010000007.1, read on the forward strand.
TCCCAATTAATTAAATGGTCTACAAAGGATTCGAGGTACTTCGGTCGAGCATTGCGATAATCAATGTAATAGGAATGTTCCCACACATCGACACCTAAAATAGGACGAGCATTGTGCACTAAGGGATTTTCACCATTAGGCGTTTTCATAATTTCAAGCTTGCCATCTTTAACAGCAACCCACGCCCATCCAG
>NZ_JBHIOZ010000007.1:51061-53176 GCF_042195805.1 Bartonella sp. AP57NXGY
GCTGCATTATTAAACAAACCAATATTTTTTCCAAAACTTTTTTTAACAATATCTTCAAGGCTTTCATTTTCTAAGCCTAACTCTTTCACAAAATTATTGGTGTTGGTAAGATAAGCAAGGTGATGCTTATCATGATGATATTCAAGCGTTTCGCGTGACATATAAGGCGAAAGGGCATCGTAATCATAAGGCAACGGGGGCAATTCAAAAGCCATTTAAAAATCTCCTCGATTCTAATTGTTAAGCTTATTTCATAAGCCTAATTTGCCATTTACCGAATTTAAAAGCAAATGTTGAATACCTAGTTTGTATGAAATTAGTTTTAATGTCTCTCTTTTTGTAAAAGAAGCTTTTAGGAAATGTATATTCATCAATCAAAAAGGGTATTGGTCTACATAAAGATTGCTTCTGAAGATTTTTTACATCTATGAGCGGGTAATAAATATCATTATCTTTTGAATAAAAAGTAAATGGAAATAGCGATTATTCCTTGTTTTGGTATCTCTATTTTTTCAAATACCATATAAAATGTTTTTAATTTTTGCAAAACTTTTCCAGTTTATGGGTGTATCATAATGTTTTCTACAGAATATTAAGTGTTATTTTTAGGAAATATTTTTCAATGTGCTTGATTTCATTTTATGGAGCTACCCATGAATAATATAATGTAAAAATTAGTGGACATTACCATCTTTATGCTTAATGCAAGAGCACAGCAGCACTATCATACACTTACCGGTTGCCAATGTGGTGACAGCTTTTTTCTTAAATTGAGAAAGATGGGATTTTAATATATCAAGAAAAGTAAATCATATGCAAATTTATTAGATACATGAGTAAACTGCAAGATTTTCATTTTATGTTCCTAGAAAATCAATACAAAGAGCAAAATAATTGATGGATAAATGGTTCCTGCTTATGTTAAAATCACAACTGTATATCAGTTTCTGCTACGAATTTGTATTGATGGCAATGCCATACAAGACTCAGAAATTTTATGATAAAAAAGTAAGGTCTTTGATTTTCAAATATTGCGTTCAATCACAGGAATCGCTATAAGGTGCAGGAGTCGCTATAAAGCGTGTTTTTTTGGGGTATAGCCAAGCGGTAAGGCACCGGTTTTTGGTACCGGCATTCCCTGGTTCGAATCCAGGTACCCCAGCCAATTCTAGTGAAATTAGTTAATCAAAGTTCAGCTTGAGAGTGGATTAGCCCCCTTAACCTCTGTGTTGCTATTCATAGCAAGTCTGGTAAGTTGAGAAACACTTATTTATAGTGGGTTAGCTCTAAATATGGTAAGGTTCTCTTGCTATAGCTATCGCTCAAAGAACTCTTTTAAAAGATTCTTTTCTATAAGACGAGGGGTAAATGATTTATGCGCACTTGCTTTAGAAAAACTATTTGGCTGGATTTTGCGCTCTATAGCAACACCAGCGTGCAATTTTTCGTATTCCACCATCTTCATTACGTCGAACAGCGTAGCAATAACGCTGATCAGGAAATATATTTCGTTGCATATCGCGTACAATATGAGCAGTATGGCCATAGGGTGCTACACAATCAATAAACCATACGTATTTTCCATTCTGCCAATTAACATCGGGTAAAAATTCTCCTTTTTTAAACATAGATTGATGATTTTTCTCATCTAAAAAAGCCCAAGTGATAAAGGCACAAAATTCTCCACGTTCATTTTATAGAGTTTGTATTGCCCAGTCTGTAAAGCTGGTCCTAAATTTCGTTCGATATCCCAGATTCGCCAGCGGCGGTATAAGGGAGATGTAAGCATTAAAACAACCATAGCTCCTAACGCTGTAAGAGGATCTATGAGTGATGGTGATGGATTTTCATTTACAGACATCATCTTTCCTTTAGAGATTGTTCTAAAATTTTGGTGATAGGTTCAAAGAAATAAGAAATGAGACGTCGTTTTGAGGTAATGACATCCGTTGTTACAGTCATGCCAGGGATAAATTTAAGTTGTTTGTTATTCAAAGTGATGTGATCTTGGTCAATTTTGATTAAAACAGCGTAGACACCATTAATTTCTTTATTATAGCGCGCTGTAGCGCCTACATTAACGACTGTACCGTGGATAACACCGAAACGTTCAGG
>NZ_JBHIOZ010000008.1:0-3832 GCF_042195805.1 Bartonella sp. AP57NXGY
CATTGTCACACCCACATTATCCCTCGTTTAAAACAAGTCATTGATGGAACTGATCAAGGGGGAATTTCCAAAAGTGTCAATTGGCAAGGTGGCGGTGGATTTCGCTATTATCGCCTTGCACCTTCTCTGTTGCAAAAAGATCCATGGGGACAATGGATTATTAGTCGCGAATATAATGCTGCTATGCTTTCAGAAGCAATGTGCAAACATATGGGATTTACCTACGCACCTGATGAAAATCATTATTGGATGCAAGGGTATTCAACCGAAACAGATTATATTTATGTCACAACAAGCGCTATGACCCATGAACAACTCCGTATAATGAGTGAAGAGGTAGGCTCTCATCGCACGTTGCTGATTTGTGGGACAGCCTTTGATACAAAATCAGCATCGTTTGAAAATCTGACACTCACTAAAATCCCCCGTGCAATATTAGAAAAATGCGAATGGGGAAGGGACGATTACAGTTTAAATGTAGCCAATCTTGAACCAGTGATTGGGGTAAAAGAAAACAACAAAAATAAAGATATTGCGCAAGCAGAATTAGATCTATTTGAATAATATATAAAAAGCGGAGTTTTTCATGAACACTGTTGAAAAAAGGATTTCTGCTCGCTTATCGTTACGTAATCCTCAACGTGAATCTTTAAATATTTTGGTAAAAATCTTAGAAAATATAGAGCTTTCTAAAAATGCTGATTTGGTTGCAGAGTTAGAAGTGATAAAAAATCTTTATCCTTCTGTACAAGATTTTGAACGAAACTTTCCCTCTTTTTGTTTTGCCTTAGCAACAGGTGTTGGGAAAACGCGACTTATGGGGGCTTTTATTAGCTATCTTTATTTAACAGGTCGCAGTCGCCATTTTTTTGTTTTAGCGCCAAATTTGACTATTTATGAAAAGTTAAAACAGGATTTTAGTCCCCAAAGTCCGAAGTATGTTTTCAGTGGAATGAGTGAATTTATTGCCAATAGACCCGTTATTATTACAGGTGAAGATTATGAAAGTGGTAAAGGTATTCGCGTTGATGAACACCATTTTGAAGGACAAAAGCGTTTGTTTGAGAATAGAGATACGGCCTTTATCAATATTTTTAATATTTCTAAAATTAATACAACGGATAATAAAAAAGGCGCACTAAAATCTAGTATTCCGCGAATTAAACGCTTACAAGAAACGATTGGTGAAAGTTATTTTGATTATCTCGCAAATCTTCCTGATTTAGTTTTGTTAATGGATGAAGCACACCGTTATCGTGCTTCTGCTGGTGCGGCAGCAATTAATGAGTTAAAACCTGTTTTAGGAATAGAGCTTACAGCGACACCAAAAACAATAGGTGCAAAACCCGTAGATTTTAAAAATGTTGTCTATAGTTATTCACTTGCAGAGGCTATGAGGGATGGTTTTGTAAAAGAGCCTGCTGTTGCTACACGTAAAGATTTTCAACCTCAAAATTATACATCTGAACAATTAGAACATATCAAATTACAAGATGCAATTCATGCCCATGAAAATGTGAAAGCAGATTTAATTGTCTATGCAAAAGATTATAACAAAAAGTTCGTTAAGCCTTTTATTTTAGTTGTCGCTCAAGATACAAATCATGCACAAAAACTACGGAATTTATTGGAATCAGATGAATTTTTCGCAGGGGCTTATAAGGGAAAAGTTATAGAGATTCATACAAAACAGTCGAATATAGAAGAAGATCAAAATATTCAAAAGCTTATTGCAATTGAAGATTCTCATGACCCAACAGAAATTGTTATTCACGTTAATAAATTAAAGGAGGGGTGGGATGTTACGAATCTCTATACTATTGTACCGTTGCGTGCATCGGCTTCAGAAATTTTAACAGAGCAAACAATTGGGCGTGGATTGCGTTTGCCTTATGGGTATAGAACAGGCGTGGAAGCTATTGATCGTTTAACAATTATTGCGCATGATCGTTTTCAAGATATTATTGATCGTGCAAACGATCCAAACTCAATTATAAAAAAGCATATTGAGATTGGAACAGGAGGGAATATCCCCTCTGAAAAGACCGATATAGTGACAGTTCCAAGCCAAGTAGAAGCTTTATTGATGCAAACGATGGTAACACGTAATTCCGATATAAATGGAGCATCTTCTGATTTACAAGGTATCATATTACGTAATACAGATTCCCCTACATTAACACCTGAAGAGCAAGATATTGCAGCGATCGCGTGGGATCTTATTAAAGAGAATGATAAATTGCCAAGTTCTCAAATGCTTTGTTCTGCACAGATACAAGAAAAAATTGCTAATAAAGTTATGAATATTAAGCCTTCATCACAAAAGTCTCTTGTATCAAAAGTGGTGACAATTCTGACAAAACAATTAACAGAACTGATAATAGATATTCCAAATATTATACTCATACCTTTGCGTGATGTTACTTATGGTTTTTATGATTTTGATTTAAAAAATCTAGAAAGCTTAAATTTTCAACCTGTTAGTAAAGAACTTTTAATTCGAGAATTGCGTACCCATAAAAGCATTTTTCTCACATCTAAGAATGAATATGTCAAAGAGCCTTATCTTGAAAACTACATCATTCGTGGTTTGGTTGATAATGACTTTGTCGATTATGATAACCATACGCTCTTATTACGAAAATTAGCTAATCAGATAGTAGAACATTTCCGATCTTATTTACCCAATGATACAGCTGTTGAGAACGTATTAATTCACTATCAGCACAAGCTTACTAGTTTTATTGTTGCGCAATTAAGAGAACATCAATGGGAAACGCAAAAAGATTATGCGGTTAAAGTGACACGAGGTTTTACAACTTTATCACCTATCCATTATGTGTTACCGCAAGGGACGTCTCCTCTTGATTTTCGTAATATTCCTGCCATTAAAAGTGATATTAAAAAACTTGTATTCAGCGGCTTTAGAAAATGCTGTTATCCTTTACAAAAGTTTGATTCAGTAGAAGGGGAATTACGATTTGCTCAAATATTAGAGGATGATGCACAAGTCTTGAAATGGATGAAACCCGCTCGCGGTTTTTTCAGAATAGAATATGATAAAGGATCAACTTATGAACCGGACTTTGTTGTAGAAACGAAGGATGCCAAATATCTTTGTGAGCCTAAAAAAGCCTCTGAAATGCAAAATCCTATTGTTTTAAAAAAGAGAGAAGCTGCAGTTCAATGGTGTTGTCATGCAACGCGCTATGCGGCGACTTATGGCGATAAAAAATGGTATTATGTTCTTATTCCCCATGATGCTATTAAAGCAAATAGTAGTTTTGAAGGTTTGTGTGCAGAGTTTACCATTTCAGAATCTATACTTGAGAGCTCTTAACTTTTTGCTTCAAAAATAAAACACATAAGTTTTTTAATTGACGGGTGTGAGGTTTAATCAAATGTTTGAATAATTATTTTTAACTTTTTTCTAACGACGTTAAAATAAAAAGAAAAATGTATAGAAAAGTTATACAAGATTATGCTTTTGTATGGGAATTTGTAGTCCATTTACAATTTTTTATAAAAGTACAATCTTATTTTCGTTATGTGAAAAGATCTTTGAGTTATAGTCATAAATTAAAAAAATATTTTAATTTTATTGAGTAATTTGATAAATGTTCTTTTTTTTAAAAACTTAAACAGTTTATTGTTCTTTCATTTAAAACGCCTGAATATAATGAAATACCCAGAGGATAAAAGGGGGAGTTTTTCATATGACTTTAAATTTAACAAACACTGTTTTTAATTTTTTAAAGAAAAACCCGACAAAAAAGTTTACAGCTCGAGAAATTGCTCAATGGATATTTGAAAATTACCCAGAAAAATGCCG
>NZ_JBHIOZ010000008.1:3932-21554 GCF_042195805.1 Bartonella sp. AP57NXGY
TTATTATCTAAATTTTTATGGTCAGAGCTTGCAGTTTATAGCAAGCGCATTAATGAGAAATGTTCTCGTAATAAACATGGTGCAGGCGGAAATAAATGGCTTTATCCAGATCTCGTAGGGATGCAAGATTTAAGCAAGGAATGGAATCGTGAAATCAAAGACTGTGTTTTGCAATATTTTGATAAAAAGACAAAGCTTTGGTCTTTTGAAGTAAAAATTCTCATCAATCGTTCAAATTTACGAAAAGCATTTTTTCAAACAGTTAGTAATTCTTCATGGGCTAATTTGAGTTATTTAGTTGCTAGTGAAATTGAAGGAGTTGATACATTAAAAGAGCTTCGGATGCTTTCAAGTTTGCATGGAATTGGATTTATAAGACTTAATAAGGAAAACTCTTCCGAGAGTGAGATCTTAATTCCTGCCAAAGAACGTAGTGATATTGATTGGGATACTGCTAATAGATTAGTGGAGGAAAACAAAGATTTTCTTGATTATATTAAGCTCATTCGTCAATTTTATCAAACTGGTGAGATGCGTCCTCTAGATTGGGATCATATGTATCTATGAGGGGTATTTTTAAAAAGACTCTATTGTTTAAAAGCCTTTTTTCAGAATGATGAAAAATTACTCTAACTATTTTATTTGTCTTATTATATTGGTATAATATGTTGATTTACTAATGATAATTAGTCTTTAAACTTAAATGAGGGGAATGAATACCCTAGTATTCAATCCTTTCAAACCATCTCATATTGATATTGTATCAATTAAAATTTTTCTCACGTACCTCATGAGTAGGGTTGAGTAGGGGAAGAGTAAAAATTCTGTTTTAAGCCTGTTCTATTTTGTGCATTGAGCGTGATTCCATTAGATACTAGACTTAATGATTATAATTTATTATAAATTTGCTATTATAGAGGGTGAAATTCGACTTTTTTGCTTTGTTTACATCAAGCATGGAAAATATTACTTCCTCATATTGAAGTCTTCTTACGGAGAATTTACACTACTATTTCTTTAATTTCCATTGCTGTTCGTTTTGATGATTACTAAGCTTTTTGTTATCCGAAGTAAACATTCAAAAAAACATTAATTTTATAAAATATTCACATAGTTTACTCAATTTCTTGAAATAGATTTAAAAAATAAATTTCTCTCACACCTTATGGTAAAGGAAGTGTGTACTGTCGCAGTCTGCCGCAATACTCTCTTTATTTTTCAATAATACCGCACGCTAAACGTGCACCACCTCCGCCAAGCGGTAATGGTTTATCTGATTGATTATCAGCCCCTAAATGAATGACTAAAGAGCGCCCTTTAATTTCAGAGATTTTTTTTAATCGTGGAGCAAGAACGCTCATTATGGCATATCCCTGCTTATCAACATAAAGTGCTGGTAAATCACCAAGATGACCATTGACATTATAAGGTCCTAAATGTTTTCCGGTATGTTCCGGATCATAATGTCCACCTGCGCTTCCACCAATTATGCCATCTTTTGTATCACATGAAGGATTTACATGTACATGAAAACCATGCATTCCTTCTGATAAAGTAGATAAATTAGGGATGAAAATCAAACCGTATGTGGTTTCTTCAATTTTAATGCTACCAATAGCCTTTTTGGAATTGTTATATTCTAATTTATAAATATTTACTTGTTTTGATAGTGCTAATGCAGAATTTTTATGAATTAAAAATGCCATAAAAAACAATAATGATAATAATATTTTTTTCATAAAATACCTTTATACTTATATTTTAATATATTGTTGTCTATAAATAACAATCTATATTAATGATATATTATATAAATGTCTTAAATTTAACTTTAAGAAAAATAATTTACATAGAAATATTCTGTTATTAGAAAGAGCAAATAAATTAAAGTGTGTTTATATATATTTCTGAACATAACTTTTATTTTTTGATCTATAAAAAATACAGCTTTTATGGATGGATAATTATATCTCACTTACATTTCTTCAAGAGATGCTTTTAAAAAATCTACTTTTTGTGGTATAATAAGAAATTAAATAAGGAATTTTAGTAAGTTAGCTATTATTTCATTTACAATATGATGATCGTTTCATCAAAAAAAGAACATATAATTTGTTGATGATTTAATTGTTTTTCATAGAAAAAATGACGAGAAATTTCTATTCATTATGAAATTTATAAGAGAAAAAATTATTATGATTCATATAAATTTCCCAATAAAATACAGCATATACCGACACTCCCTCCCATTCCTGATCCTATCAGTGCTCCTATTATTATTCCGGAAGAAAGTGCTACTCCTATACCCATTGCGATAACTGGACCAAATCCTGGAAGAGCAATATAACCATAAGCTGCAAGAGTTGCCGCGATAGCTCCTGATATGCTACCATTTAAACCGCCAATGAAAGCAAATTCTTTAATAGAATGGTAGCACTTTTTTAATTTTTTTTTCTTACAGCTGTGAAAAGAAACGTTGCTGTAAGTTTTTAAATCAATCATATTCTTTTCTTTCATTTTGAATGCTAACTGTTCCTGAATAGTCAACGGATACGAAAAAATGGGACTTTTTAAATTTTACTAAAGCACGCCAGATACCATTGTCATCTAAGCGCAATCGTTTAATATTCTCAAAACCATTTTGCATAAGACAATTTTTAACTTGTGAAGCAGTAAATGAGTTCTGACCTATTTTAGTGACCTTTTGAGTAGAGCTATAGGTAAAGGTTTGACAATAAGGAAGGTGAAAAACTTCACTTATTGAAGTCGTGACTATCAACGAGACACATGCAATCATTATAAAAAAAGTACTTAATTTCAAAAAATTATTTAGTGTCATCTTGTTACCATTTGTTGAAACAACACTTCATTAACCTCTGTGTTACTAACAGGTTCCAAAGATGATTTTATTTTTAATATTATACTTAACAATAAAAATTTTTGAAAATATATTGATTAAATAAAACTGTTTTTATTTATTTTCTTATTAAAATTAATTTAATAAAATAAATTTTTCAAAACGGTATTATTTTTCATTTTATTTATATTTCTAAATTTAACAGCTATGATTTAGCAAGATATCTTTATAATTTAATTTGTAGTCTATAATTCAGTTTTCTCTTATTTCATATCAACATACTAAATAATATAATAATTTTTAATAAAAAATAATTTACAGTTATATTAATTAAACATGTTATTATTATAAATAAATCAATAAATATAATTAATTATTTTAATATAATTTGTTACTTCTTAGAAAGAACAAAAATATTTTTTTACATCAGTAATAGATATGATTCAAAATACAATTTATTATTTTTTATCTTACGTTATTATTCATTATTGCTTAGTAGAGCTGTTTTGATGATTTTGTTGGAAATATTTGCATAATTTCCTTGAATCCATAACCGGGATACATTCCTTCGCGCATAAATAAATTACGTAATGGTGGGAAACTATGCAACAAACCAAGCCCAATGCTTCGTATGATATGAACAGGCAACATATGAGAAAGTAGAGCAGAGTTCAGTGTATGAACAGCTCCACTTCGGATTAATATATCTGGTTTGCGGCATTTGTTATAATGTGCAACAATCATTTCAGAGTTAGAATTGGATATTTTATTGGGTAAAATATCAATTAAAGTTTGGACATCACGGAATCCTAAATTTAATCCCTGTGCCCCAATAGGGGGAAAAACATGAGCGGCTTCACCCACTAAAATTGTTCGATTAGCAGCAAAATGATGAGAAAGAAGTCCGAAAATCGGCCATGCTTGAATTGATGTTTCTAAGCTTAGCTTTCCAAGCATTGATTGCATTTGGTTTTCGATCATTTTTGCAATTGTTTTTGGTTCTATATTTAATAATTCCTCAGCGCGGGAAGGATGAACAACCCATACAAGACTAGATCTTCGTCCTGGTAGTGGAACCTGTGTAAATGGACCGTGTTCTGTATGAAATTCAGTTGATGTATTTTGATGAGAAAACTCATGAGAAAAGTTGAGAACAAGTGCTTTTTGTGGATAATTCCACTGTTTCACACTTATCCCTGCTGCTGCACGTGTAAGAGAGTGACGTCCATCAGCTGCAACAACAAGTGGTGCTTGAATAATTCTATGATCAGCAAGAGTAATGCATACATGGTTTTTTGTGTGATGAACAGATTTGGCTACAGAAACAAATCTTGTAATATTGGGCGTATGTGTAACAGCGTCGACTAAAGCACTATTCAATTTTATATTAGGTATATTATAGCCAAAAGCTTTTTCGCCAATTTCAGTAGAAGAAAAATGCACCGTAGGAGCATGCACAATTCTAGAAGTTATATCTATAATTCTCATGGACGATAAAGCAGCTGCATGTTTTTGAAGATTATCCCAAATATTGAGTTTTTGAAGCATGCGTATTGCAGGCATCATAAGAGCCGTTGTCCGTAACTCATCTGTATGAGCAGGGGGCCCAACAAGAAAAACAGAAAGCCCCTTCTGTGCAAGACTCAGCGCGGCTAACATTCCGACAGGACCTGCACCAATAACAGCAATATCTTTATGCTCTTCCTTTTCAAATATCACAACGATTTGAACCTTTATTCATTGAGAAAATATTTTAACATTTCCAAATGATCTCTCTCTTTTTATTATATGAAGCTCTTCTATTATTATAGTATGTAATAAATAATGCGATATAAAAAAGTAACCTTTTTATGATTTTTTTAAATGCTGAGTTATATCATCGTTAAAAAATGGCGTATTGATAGATGGTTGAAGACTTTAAAAACGAGGATAAGAAAACCTTGAAACGTAAATTAACAAAGAAAATCAAAACAAATGCTAAATTATTACGCCATAAAAAAGTAACAATGCCACAAGCAAAGGCCTTTTCCGTTCATTTACTAACAGCTTCGGGATCATTTTTAGCGTTTCTTTCTCTTATATCAGCCTCTCAAAAAGAATGGACAGCTATGTTCTGTTGGCTTGGGCTTGCTCTTCTCGTTGATGGTATAGATGGACCAATTGCACGCAAACTTGATGTTAAGTACGTTCTTCCAACATGGTCTGGAGAGCTGTTAGATAATATTATTGATTACGTGACTTATGTCTTAATTCCTGCCTTTGCACTCTATCAAAGTGGTTTCATGGGGATAGGGTTATCATTTTCATTGAGTGCAATTATTGTTATTTCATCTGCTATTTATTATGCAGATACTAGTATGAAAACCAAAGAAAACTTTTTTAAAGGATTTCCTGTTGTTTGGAATATGATGATTTTTACGCTTTTTGTCGTCAGACCAGGAGAGTGGATTACTTTTATCATTATTGTTCTATCGGCGATTATATCTTTTTTGCCAATTTATTTTATTCATCCAGTAAGAGTCCTTCGTTTACGTAGAATTAATTTTCCCATTTTTCTCTTATGGTGTTTTTTTGGTGTTTCTGCCTTCTTTTATCAACTAGAGGCTCCCTATTGGGTTAAAATAGGAATTTCGGTAACAGGAATTTATATATATTGTATTGGCGCAATCATGCAAATATTTCCTAAACTTGGGGAAAAAAGTATAAAAAAAACAATGAAATAATTGTTTTAAGAAGGGTGTGAGATGCAAATTAATTTTGGAGCAGATGATGATATTTCTTTTACGAAAGAAGGGCGTGCTGGTATTATAAAGCTCACACGTCCTTCAGCATTAAACGCTCTTAATCAACGAATGGTTTCAGCTTTAAAAAAAGCTCTCAGAACATGGGAAACAGATGATAATGTTTCTTGTGTCTTAATTGAAGGGGAAGGGCGTGCTTTTTGTGCTGGTGGAGATGTTGTAGAAATCTATCATATGGGGAAAAGTGCTGCTGCTTGTCAATACTTTAGAAATGAATATAGTTTAAATGCTTATATCAAACATTTTTCAAAGCCCTACATTTCTTTCTTAAACGGTATTTGGATGGGAGGAGGGGTAGGTATTTCTCTCTATGGCTCGCATCGAATTGTTACAGAAAATACAGTTTTTGCTATGCCAGAAGGTGCGATTGGATTTTTCCCAGATGTAGGTGCAAGTTTTTTTTTACCATCTCTTCCCAATCATTTTGGTATCTATCTTGCATTAACGGGCGCACGTATAAAGTGGGGAGATTGCTTAAATTTAGGATTAGCAACACACGCCGTTGCTGAAACTGAATTCGATATGATTAGAAAAGCTGTTATTGAGCAAGGAGATCCTACTTTAGCTTTAAACGAGCGAACAATTACAAAAGACTATGAAACAAGTCATGAAATACGTTGTATTATTAACACTTGTTTTAGTGCACATACCTTAGAAGAATGTCTCGAGTTGCTACATAAAAAAAGCAATGAAGATGTTTTATTTGCTAAAGAATGTTATGATATTTTGCAGTCACGTTCTCCGACAAGTTTAAAAGTTATCTGGAAACAAATGAAACAAAATTCATCTCAAACGTTGGAAGATTGTATGAAAATTGAAAACCGCATAGCGTATCATATGATTCATTCACATGATTTTTATGAAGGTATACGTGCTATGTTAATCGATAAGGATAAAAGACCTCAATGGCAACCAGATAAACTTTCAAATGTGACAGATGAAATGGTAGATTCTTACTTCCAACCTGTTGAACAAGAGTTATTATTGTGAAAAATAATTCTCACAAACAGATTTCAAAAATCAATTTAATCTATAACTGTTACTTACGGTTTTTGGCACTTATTTGCTTAGTTCTAGGTATTTGTTATTGGATACGCCTTGTTGGTGTTTTTCCAGGTATTCTATGGCGTTTTGATCTTATGCCTTGGCAGTGGCAATTTGCATCAGCTATATTGGCTATTCTCTATCCTATTGCCTTAGTTGGACTTTGGATGTATTCACTATGGGGTATCATTGTGTGGTGTATTGCAGCATTGATTGAAGCAATAACAATATATTATTCCGATTTTATTTATCAGCCATTTGTACCATTATTTCATGGAATATTGTTTTTAGCTTTTATAGTACTACAAATTGTAATTATTTTTTTTAAAAGAGTAAAAAATAAAAAAACATTGTGATTGAAATTTTCGAGCCAGAATAACAGGCTCGATTTTCGATCTTAGCTAACTTAAGTAGCTCATTTTAAAGCTTCGTTCCTCAAAACGCTGATGCTAGCTATACTTCTCCATAAAGTTCCATAATATATATTATGCGATAATATGATGCAGAAGATAAATCCTTTATCCAAAAAGAAAACCCTCCTTTAAAACATCATCATATTTATATCATACAATTTACTTTTAAAATAAAATTTGGTCTTTAAAGTACATTCCTTAAAGACCAAAAATAGTGATAGTGATAATGAAATTACGTATAATAAAACTAAGAAAAATTATTGTGCTATTTGACAACGTTTCGTACGTGCAAGATCACTCAAAACAGCATTACGGTTATTTAAAGCTGAAATTTCATTACTTTCACTGGATTTAGGATCTATAAAAAACAAAGCAGGAAGAAATACAAGACTTGTTGCTGCTAAAGCCGCATTTTTATTTCTTGCTTTATAACGCTCTCTAATTGTAGCATCGATTTGGCGCTTATTAGCAAAAAATTCCCGTTGAATATCAGAACAACTCATTGTTCCATCATGTAATGTGGTAACTGGAATATTTTTTTCTAAACGCCCCCCACATGCTGTCAAAAAAAACGCTAAAACGACAATACATACACCCCATTTAAAATTTTCTTTATACATAAAAACCTCACTTTTAACACAAAATGTTTTTAATGAGATTTAAATAAAGCAAAAGTAAGATTAAAATTTTAACAAATATACTATCAACAAAAATATATTTCGTTAATAAGTTCACGCATCTGTTTAAAAAGTAAGACCTTGATATGCAGGTTTTACATAGGATGGGACGTAATTTACGACCACATTGTAATTATGTGTGAGTAGAGCTTCAATGATGAGAACATCCAAATCCATTAATTTCGATTTGGTCTTTAAGGTATATTCCTTAAAGACCAAAAAATGAAATTACATATGATAAATAAGAAAAATTACTGTACTATTTTACAACGTTTCATACGTGCAAGATCACTCAAAACAGCATTACGATTATTTAAAGCCGAAATTTCATTGCTTTCACTGGATTTAGGATCCATAAAAAACAGAGCAGGTAAAAATACAACACCTGCCGCTGCTAAAGCTACATTTTTATTTCTTGCTGTAGAACGCTCTCTAATTGTATCATTAATCTGTCGTTTATTAGCAAAAAACTCCCGTTGAATATCGGTGCAACTCATTGATCCATCATGTAATGTTGTCGTTGCAATATTTTTTTCTAAACGCCCCCCACATGCTGTCAAGGAAACTGCTAAAACGGCAATACATACACCCCGCTTAAAATTCTTATACATAAAAACCTCATTTTAAACATAAAAAAGTGATATTTATGTCAAAAATAAAACAAAATAAAGGATAATCTTCAAAAAACTTTATTTAACGTAAAATATTGTATGAATAAGCTTATGCAGTTGTTTCGAAAGTAAGGCCCTGATACGCAGGTTTTACATAGGATGGAACGTAATTTACGACTGCATTATAATCCAGCGATCTATCCATATGTGTGAGTATTGCTTGTTTTGGCTTTAAATATTTTATCCATTGTAATGCTTGATCAACAGAAAAATGACTTGGGTGAGATTTAAATTGAAGGGCTTCGATGATGAGAACATCCAAACCCATTAATTTGGATAATGTTTTTTCAGGAAATTCACTAACATCCGTACAATAGGCAACGTTCCCAATCCGAAAACCTAAGGAATGAATGTTTCCGTGGTGTTGTAAATGTGTATTGACGCTTATTTCTCCGCCCTGCCCCTGAATAGTAAATTGGCTATCTTCATTGATAAGATGCTCTTTTAAAATGGGAGAATAAGATGAATCTTTTGGAGTTTGAAAACAATATCCGAAAGCACTTTTGAGATGCTCTAGTGTAAATCTGTCGGCATAGATATCTATTAAACATTTTTGTGCAAGTGCATAGCTGCGTAAATCATCAATACCGTGGATATGGTCTGCATGAGAATGCGTGTAAAGAGCAGCATCAAGATGGCTTACACGCGCATCGATCATTTGTGAGCGAAAATCTGGACCTGTATCAATAACGATCGTTGTTTTGCCTCCTGAAGGTTTAATACGTTCAACTAATAAAGAACTTCTGTAGCGTTTATTTTTAGGGTTATTCGGATCACATGTTCCCCAATCACCATTAGGTCTTGGCACTCCTGGAGAAGGACCACAACCTAATATTGTAAATCGGTATTGATCACACATATCTTTTGCCTTATTTCATTTTGCTAAATAAACGAAAAGCATTACGCGTTGTTATTTGAGCTGTTTCTTCAATGCTTAAGCCAATTGTTTCAGCCAAAACAGCTGCTGTATAACATACAAAAGATGGTTCATTTGTTTTGCCCCGATGGGGACTAGGTGCTAAAAATGGAGCATCTGTTTCCACTAACAAATGCTCATGGGGCACAATTTTTGCTATTTCACGGATTTCAAGTGCGTTTTTAAAAGTAAGAATACCCGAAAAAGAAATATAACCACCAAGTTCAATTCCAGCACGAGCAAGTTGCATTCCAGACGAATAACAATGAAGGATAAAGGGAAAAGCTCCTTCTTTTATCTGTTCACGTAATATTTTCTCCATATCGATATCGGCATTGCGTGAATGTATAACAAGAGGAATCTGTGTTTCTCGAGAAGCAATGATATGTTCTTGAAAAACTTTCTTTTGCTCTTCTGGTGTAGAGTAATCATAATGATAATCAAGGCCCCCTTCCCCAAACGCAACAATTTTAGGATGATTCGAGAGCTGTATAAGCTCTTCCGCTGTAATATTTTGTTCTTCATGCGCGTGATTGGGGTGTGTTCCAACGGAACAAAAGACTTGATCATAGCTTTGCGCAATGGCTAACAGTTTATCTAACTTATGAACATGGGTTGAAATTGTTATCATACGTTTAACGTCAGCATCTAAAGCCCGTTGGATAACATTATCCAAATCTTGTGAAAAGTCTTCAAAATCAAGATGACAATGTGTATCAATCAACATGATGAGTGTCTTCTTTCTTCAAGATATAACGAGGAAAAATTGGTTCTGGTGGTGGAAGATCAAGCCCTTCTTGAATTTTTGAATGACTTATATGATACAATAACCGATCATCTTCAGCAACCGCAAGGCTATCAAGAAGTTTCGTTGCTGATTGGGGTATGAAAGGCAAAAGCATAATTCCTATTCTCCGCAAGATTTCTACAGTTATATAAAGAACTGTAGAAAATCGTTCTCGATCGTTTTTACGTAAACTCCAAGGTTGTTCGTTGGCAAAATAGCGATTGGCATCTGCTACAATTGAAAAAATAGCTGAAAGTGCTAAATGCATACTATAAGAAGACATAGCTTGGTGTACAGTTTCAAGTACTTGAAGAGATTGTTCTAAAAGCTGTTTATCTTGAGCTAAAAATAAAGCTGGTTTCGGGACTTGTGCATTACAATTTTTGGCAATCATAGACAAACAGCGCTGTGCTAAATTACCAAGATCGTTAGCAAGATCAGCATTAATACGGTTCACAAGGCTTTCATGACTATAACTACCATCTTGTCCGAATGGCACTTCACGGAGAAGGAAATAACGGACCTGATCAAGACCATAATGATCAACCATTTCAAAAGGATCAACGACATTTCCAATAGATTTTGACATTTTTGCACCACGATTAAGTAAAAAACCATGTGCAAAAATATTTTTAGGCAATTCAATTCCAGCAGACATTAAAAATGCCGGCCAATAGACTGCATGAAAACGAATAATATCCTTACCAATAATATGCGTATTTGCAGGCCAAAAATCACGTTTTTTTGAATTTTCATTGAAAAAACCTATTGCTGATAGATAATTTGTAAGCGCATCAACCCAGACATACATCACGTGCTTTGGATTCTCAGGAACAGCAATTCCCCAGTTAAAACTTGTGCGTGAAATAGAGATATCTTTTAATCCCGATTTGATAAAACTTATAATTTCATTACGCCGCTCAAGTGGCAAAATAAAATCAGGATATTTTTCATAATATTCAAGAAGAGCCTTTTCATAACCAGAAAGTCTAAAAAAATAACTTTCTTCTTCATTCCATTCAACTGGAGAGCCTAATTCCTTCTCGCGACGGATGTTGTCTGCTCCAACTTCTGTATCTTTCTCTTCATAATACGCTTCTTGGCGAACCGAATACCACCCCGTATAACGACCGAGATAAATATCGCCATTTGCTTCCATCTTTTTCCAAATTTCTTGACAAGCTTGATAATGGCGTTCTTCTGTCGTACGGATAAAATCATCATTAGAACAATTTAATACTGCAAGCATTTTTTGAAACACCGCACTATTACGATCTGCAAGTTGCTGAGGTGTCATGCCTAATGCAGCTGCGGTTTGTTGCATCTTGAGACCATGCTCATCTGTACCAGAAAGAAAAAATACATTTTTTCCGTTTAACCGTTGAAAGCGGGCTAAAACATCGCTTGTAATGGCACTATAAGCATGTCCAATATGTGGAGCAGCATTAGGATAAAAAATGGGAGTTGTTATGTAATATGTGTCACGCATGTCATACTCGTTGTAAAACGCTATAAATAGAAGATATAATGACATAACGCTTGTTCATCGCATTGTCACGGAAAAACTAATTCTCATGAATGATCTTATGAACTTTAAAAAGTAAGTTAATAACAAACTGCTTTTTATCGAGATTAAACAGTTGTATTTCCTCTATTTCTTGATGAATCTCCTGCCATTTTTCCGCATATTTTTTTGAGAGAAATAAGTCTCCCTTTTCAACGAGCATGATAGCTTTTTTTTGAATTTTATTAAGAATTTCATCACAAAATTGTTGAAATTGGAATGTAGAAGAAGCAGATGAAAATGTTTGTGCAAGAGTATGTACAATCGTTGCATTACAAACAGGTTTCTCTAGGAGAGCATCAATTGTTTTAATAACTTCAAGACCGCCATGGCAAATAAGTAAAGCGGCTTTTCGAGGACTTCCTTTAGATTTTTTAATAATCATTTCAATTGTTTTTTCATCAGGTAAATCCTGATCGGCGAAAATATGTATAATAACTTTTTTCATTTCATCGTTATTCAACGGACGAAAAGAAATTTTTTGACACCGTGAATGGATTGTTGGAAGCAATTTGCCTGAAGAATGTGCGATAATAACAAATAACGTTTTTGTAGGTGGTTCTTCAAGTATTTTGAGAATTGCATTTGCTGCATTTCTATTCATATCATCTGCAGAATCAATAATAACAATACGCCATCCATTATCTTGCGATGTTCGACTTAAAAAATGCATAATATCACGGATATCATCAACGAGTATTCCTGTTTTAAACTTTTGCGTTTTCACATCAAATCGACGTGAAATATACAAAAGACCAGGGTGACTTCCTTGTGTAATTTGGCGCCATGGGGTAGAATAAGGATCGGGTTTGAAGAAAGAACTCTGTTGAAAACTTAAAATGTTCCAAGCAAGATGAAAGGCTAATGTAGCCTTTCCAATCCCGTATTCTCCTTCAAATAATAATGCATGATGCAAACGCTCTTCTTTAAGCATTTGTGTCAAAAAATGACGCACATCCTCATGACCAAAGATAACATTGTTCTGGGATGGTGATAAAATTGTATCAATATCATCATATTGGCGTAAGGTATTTAAATTACTCATGAAAGCTGATCCAACAATACCTGATGACAAATATTTTTTATTTGATGAGCAATAGCTTCCACTGAGCCAGTGGCATCAATGACTCGAAATCTATGGGGTTCTTGTTTGGCCAATTGAAGAAAAGCCTGACGTCTTTGTTCTTGAATTTCCAACTGATCTTTTTCAAAATAATCAATTTCTTCTGTTTTTTTTCTTCGTAAATTTGCACGCTTCATACCACACATTGCTGGCATATCTAATAAAAATGTTAAATGAGGCAAAATACCATTGAGCGCAATACACTCTAAAACAGAAAGAAGAGAAGAACTGACTCTATTATTGAGTCCTTGATAAACGCGTGTAGAATCAATAAAGCGGTCACATAAAACGATTTTACCTTTTTGCAAAGAAGGTGCAATAACTTCATGAAAATGGTCAGCGCGTGCAGCTGTAAACAAAACAGCTTCAATCAACGGTCCATACTGTTGCGTCTGCCCCGACAACAAAATATGCCGGATTGCTTCTGCTCCTGGCGTTCCTCCTGGTTCTCGTGTTGTAACAACATCATAACCTTGGTGAGAGAGAGACTCAGCAAGTAAAGAAATCTGCACCGTTTTTCCTACCCCCTCCCCTCCTTCGAATGTAATAAAATAACCTGACACGTATGACCTTAACCTTATTAGCGCGTAACTACAAATATTTCCGTAACCATCCAATTGTTATTTCATAGAATGCATTTTTTACTTTTGCAAAGAAACTTCCTTCCTGAATATTCATTCCGGCAAAAACTGGTTTTTCCAGAAGAACCTTTTTATCTTCTAAAATTTGAATAACACCAACTGATTGCCCAGAAACGATGGGGGCTTTCAATGGACCATGATATTTAATTTTTGCTTTAACATTTACTTTTTTTTCATTCGAAAGCATAAAACTTATTGGTGTTTTAACAATGAGTGGAACAAAATTTTTCTTACCACCGTAAACAGAAGCACGACCAACCGTTTCTTCTTTTGTGAAAATTGTTTTGAGATCAAATGCCGTCATCCCCCATTGAAGAATGCGTTCTATTTCTTTTGTATATTTTTTACCATCTTGCAAACCATTGATTGCTAAAAAAAGACGTCGATGATTTTTAGAAATGGTGGCAACCATTGAAAAACCTTCTTTTTCACTGTAGCCAAAACCAAATCCTTCTACACCAATTTCCTTAGAAATAAGAGGGTTTTTATTACGTTGAAAAATATTATTCCATGTAAAATGAGGCTCACAATAAAGTGCATAATAATCCGGATATTCCTGAACAATATGACGTGCTAATATAATCATATCACGCACAGTTACAAATTGTCCCTCTTCGGGTAGCCCTGTAGCATTAACAAAATGACTCTGAGATAATCCGATTATTTTTGCGCGCTGATTCATCAGTTTTACAAAATGATCTTCATGTCCTGATATTCCTTCAGCAAGAATAATAGCAGCATCATTTCCATTCACAATAATTAAACCACGTAAAAGATCAGAAACACTGATTTCTGTCTTTATCTTTGCAAACATAGTGGTTGTACCGGAAGGTGCTCCACCTTTGCGCCAAGCATTTTCACTGACCTTGAATTTCTGCGTACTTTTTAATAATCCTTTTTTTAATTGATGAAATACAACTTCTGCTGTCATCAATTTTACTAATGAAGCAGGAAAAAAAGGAATATCACTTTGTTTTTCATAAAGTATTGTCTCTGTATCATCATCGAGTAATAACAGTTGTGATGCGGGATTTTGAAAATCTTGTGCTCTCCCCCACGTATCAAATGCCAATACTCCCCATAATATCAATAAGATCCTTAATGCTGTATACATAGCTGCTCCTCCCATCCCAAAGATCAACATAAAGAATCTTATATAGGAAAAAACTTTTTGATTTCTGAAAATTGAGGAATTATTTACAACTCATAAAAAGATTTTATTTTCATTTAGCTTTAGAAAAAATAATATGACACGTTTTTTATCTTCCATGTAGGTTTAATTTAACATTTTAAATGTATGAGAGACAAAAGATTTTTTCCTATTTTTATTGATAGTATTTTGATTTGTTATGATAAATTATCATTTTAAAATTGAAGCTAACTCAAAATACTGTAAGATTCTCTCATCCCCTCTTCTCATATTGAATTCATTAAAAATCGCTTACTTACGGGTCATAAGTAGGGTTCGTATATGGATAAAAATTATTAAAAAAGAGAGTAAAAATACTTCTTATAAACCTCTCAAGTGTTAAGAATTATCGCACAAAACATTGGGGGCTTGCAAAGTGTATGATGGTGTCGATTTATATCTTCATAAGAGTAAAGATGCTGATGTCTAAAGGCGTTAACAGTTATACCATTCACAGGCGCTGTCGCAAAATAGGCTTGTAGCGTGTTAAAGTATGTCTCTTTTAAATAAGTCCATGAATTGGCAATGTAAGTGTATTTTGTTTGAGACGCTCTGTTTTTCGTGAGGGAACTTACTCCATTAAAGAACATGATAAACAAAAGCATGAGATAATGCATAATCTTTTCATAAGATATTACCGTAGATACTTTAGAAAGATGCAAGGCCGAATCAAAAGAAAATATTTTTTTACTTGTTAAGCTTTTTATTCCTCTCAAATCGAGAGTACAAGTTGTTTTAGAGATTACACAAACAGACTGACACAATAATTTACCTTCGTCTAGCAAAAGCTATTACAGCAAGAAAAGTACACGCTTTATTAAGCAAGCAATATCATAAAACGACGAATAGACCAGCAATGGAGTGGAAAGGCCGTACTGAATTTATAATAATAGAACCCAACCACGCTTTTTGAAAAGGACAAAGCGCTTTAAGATAAAAATCCTACACTAAATCCGTAATTTCTTACCTTTTTTACTAGAAAATTATATAGATAAAAAATCAATGCATTTTTTCTTAAAACAGTTGTAGCCAATTAACCTTTGTTTTTTTGTTTAGCTTATTTATAGAAGCAACTTGATCGAATGGTATCGGCTTATCAACCATGATAGGACCAATTTCTGGCAATTTAACTGCAACAGTTTTATTACGTTGTTCTTGTTCAACAGCAGCTGCTTTAGCTAATTCTTTTTTGTTCCTTGTATTGCGCTGCTCTTTTAACAAAACAGTTTCTCTTTTTTTCGCAACATTTTCCGACGCTAATGAATATGGGGCAGCATTTCCAGGAGTATAAGAGGACATTAAATATGCAGCATCATAATAGCCAACAGGTGCTTCAGCAATATATTCTACTTTAACATCTGCGACCCCCCTATCTACATACCCCAATATTGCCGCAGCTTGCCTTGATAAATCAATGATTCTGTCTTTCATAAAAGGTCCGCGATCATTCACTCTAACAACGATTGAAGACCCATTTTTCAAATTAGTAACACGAGCATAGCTAGGTAAAGGCATTGTAGGATGAGCAGCAGTCAAAAGATTCATGTCATAAATTTCACCGTTGGCAGTTAAACGTCCATGAAAATCTGAACCATACCATGATGCTTCGCCAACACGTTTATAAGTTGGATCACTTTGAGGATAATACCACTTTCCTTTTATTTGATAAGGTTTACCAACAATCGCTCGTCCACGCTTTTTTTCTTCCGATTGATTCTTCTTATTGGATACTTGTTGAGGTAGTACAGAAGTGTTTACGTTAATTGGTTTATTATGATAGGAATCTTTTATTGAAAAATTCATAGTTTGGCTTGCGCAACAAGATACCAGTGACTGAGAAATGACGATCATAGAAAACAATTGAAGTGTTGGTTTAATCATAAAAGTAATTTTCTTTTTTCTATTTGAAGGCATCTATTCAGTCCACTTATTTCTGTTAAGTACTACTTGTAAAAACCACGTCACGCTTTTTGTACGCAACGGAAGAATTTACGTTTTTAAATGATTCCCCTCGCGCATATACCACTCTTGAATTGGCCCCTTCTATCAAGAAATTAACGTATTGTTAACCTTTTTATGGTTTTCATACAAAATAAATGTACTATAGTAGATGTTAAAAAGATTAAAATTTAAACAAATCAACATCTTATAGAAAATTCATTTCATAATATAAGTGTGAATAAGTGGTGATTTTAGCAACTGTTTTGCGAATCATGTAATGCAGTGGGTATTAAAAACCACCTATGGATTGAGAAAATTAGAAACCGCATGTGCTGCCAACGCAGGTACAACCCTATCCGTAAGTTTGTTGAAAATGGAGACAGCATAGCACCGCTCTATTCCAAAAACAGCTGATAGAAAATGACAGACTATAGAATCGATAAAAACTTCAAAAAGAATCAAAACAAAAAAGATTCTTAAATTTTTTATAGCCTATTGATATTACTTAAATTTGGTGAGCGCGCAGGGATTCGAACCCTGGACCTACTGATTAAAAGTCAGTTGCTCTACCAGCTGAGCTACGCGCTCTCACACAAGCTATCTAGTTTGCATACTATCTAGTTTGCAGAAAGTGAAGGGAACATACGGTTGACTTTCCATTTGGTCAACACCTTTTGGAAAAAAATATTATTATTTTCTTCAGTTATCAATAATTTTCCGTTTTCGCCCCTTTACTTCATCATTGTATAAGTACTCTTTAATCTTCTTTTTGAAGTTTCAATAAAGGAAAAATTTCACTGCAAAATATTGCATAGATTCGAAGCGTTAAAATTATGAGCAATACCCCCTTCCCCTCACATGGGTTGTTGAGCATAATGGGTAGAGAAGAAAAAATACCTTTTATTATAATATTATTTTTATATCTTTATATTTTAGTGTTCAATTTTCAAATATGAATACAGCTTTATAAGATAATATATTGATTTATAATAATTTAT
>NZ_JBHIOZ010000008.1:21654-24557 GCF_042195805.1 Bartonella sp. AP57NXGY
TCACTATTAGAGCTGTAGATAATTTTACTAAGAATAAAAAAGCAGAAATAATATGCAGTATGTAAAATGATTTTAAATACCCATAGAGAGTTCTAAATATATAGAATGCCTTCTATTTAACTTTTTTATATCAGAAATTACAAAACATGTAGATATATTTTTAGAAGAAAAGGATAATACTGGTCATAAAATTTGGTGTTAGATAATTCAGTCAGAACTATAAAATATTTTATACATTATTTAATATTAATGTAGCTATATAGTATATAAATAATAATTTAAATATATCTATAAATAAACATATTTCTTTATTAAACGATAAGATCAAAAACAAAGAAAATAATTTTGATTTGGCGATAAAAATTGTAAAAATGTTATATATACATGTATTTTTACTTTACTAATTTTTATTATTTTGATTGGAATATTGAATGTTAACATGTAAACAGTATGAGCTACTCTTGTTTATTCATAACCATATAAAAGAAACTGGTGTTCCTCCTTCTTTTGAAGAAATGAAAAATGCATTAGAACTTTCTTCAAAGTCTGGTATTCATAAGCTCATTATAGCCTTAGAACAAAGAGGTTTTATACGTCGCTTGCCCAATCGTGCTCGTGCTGTGGAGGTGATTCGACTTCCTGAGAAAATAACATTTAACCTTTCTTTAGCACGTAAAATTTCTCCCAGTATGATAGAAAGAAAGAAAAGGGAAATATCAAAAAGCTTGAGTCCCTTTGATGAAGAAGAAAAAAAAAATATCACCATTCCTATTATGGGACGTATTTCTGCGAGCGTACCCGCCTCTGCTATACTGCAACAAATAAACAGCCTTTCTCTTCCACTTGATATGGTTAATACAGGTGAGCACTACGCATTAGAAGTTAAAGATGATTCTATGATGGAGGCTGGTATCCTTGATAAAGATACGATCATTGTGAAACGTCAAAATACAGCAATAACTGGTGAAATTATTGTTGCGTTTATTGATAAAAAAGAAGCCACATTAAAACGTTATCGACGCAAAGGAGCTTCTATTGCATTAGAAGCCGCAAATCCTCATTATGAAGTACGGACATACGAATCCGAGCGTATAGAAATACAAGGAAAACTTACCGGACTTATTCGCAAATATTAAAAAATAAACCTTATAGTACGCGATAGATATCGCAGTAAGAAGCTGTTGAGTATTTTTTTATTGTGCCACACGCAATTGACTTCTTCTCCACAGCCAAAGGATGCCCCCAATTCGGTTTATAAACAATCCAGATCCTTATCGAGCGGGTTTAATTTTCCCTTCCCTCCATGTTCTTCACTTAATGCAAGGCTTGACAAGTAAGTTTTAAAATATTCACCACGTACTTTGAAAAGAACTTAAATGCTTTGAAGGAAGCTTTCTTATATCATCATCCTCAATAACGGAATTTTACGATATAATAAGACAAAATTGTATGCATGCATACAAACACATAAAATTTTGTAGAAAAAAATCAAATAACTTTGTAACAGATTGTATTGCATAGGTATAAAAACAAAGAACATTATTTTTAAATTAATAAAAGCGTAACTCAATCATTCATAGTAATTGTAGGATCATCATGGTAGCACCTCGTATTAGTTTTGTCTCCCTCGGATGCCCAAAAGCACTCGTAGATTCTGAGCGAATTATTACACGCCTTCGCTCTGAAGGGTATGAGATTTCACGTCAACATCAAGGAGCTGATGTCGTTATTGTGAATACCTGTGGTTTTCTTGACTCGGCAAGGAGAGAATCGTTAGCCAATATTGATGAAGCTCTTAAAAAAAATGGAAAAGTTATTGTAACAGGGTGTCTTGGTGCTGATCCTGATGCTATTCGCCAAACATATCCTAATGTATTGGCTATTACAAAACCGCAAGCTTATGAAAGCGTTATAGAAGCTGTTCATACAGCAATTCCTCCTGTTCATGATCCTTTTCTTGATTTAGTTCCTCCCCAAGGTATTCGTTTAACACCTCGCCATTACGCCTACTTAAAGATTTCTGAAGGATGCTCTAATCGGTGTAGTTTTTGTATCATCCCTACACTGCGTGGTGATCTCACTTCACGTCCCATCAGCGATGTTCTTCGTGAAGCTGAAAAACTCGTGCAAGCGGGTGTAAAAGAACTTTTGGTTATTTCACAGGATACGAGTGCTTATGGTGTTGATCTTAAATATCTCGAAAATTCTTGGAAAGATCGTACAATCAAAACTAAATTCTTTGATCTTTGTCGCGAACTAGGCGATATGGGTATTTGGGTACGTATGCATTACGTTTATCCTTATCCCCATGTTGATGAAGTTATCGAACTTATGGCTGCAAAAAAAATTCTTCCTTATCTGGATATACCTTTTCAGCATGCATCACCAACTGTTTTGCGTCACATGAAGCGTCCCGCACTTATGGAAAAAACAAACCGTAAAATTGAAAAATGGCGGAAAATATGTCCAGATCTTACTTTGCGATCAACATTTATCGTTGGTTTTCCTGGTGAAACGAATGAAGATTTTAATATACTTCTAGAATGGCTAGAAGAAGCAAAAATTGAACGCGCGGGGTGCTTTAAATATGAAGAAGTAAAAGGAGCTGCCGCAAATGATTTGGGATTAGAAAATATTCCTGAAGAGGTGAAAGAAAACCGCTGGCATCGTTTTATGGCAAAACAACAACAAATTTCTACACATCTTTTAAAGAAAAAAATTGGAAAAAGACTCCGAGTGCTTATCGATGAAAGTCAAGGAAAAGTTGCCAAAGGACGTAGTCAGTACGATGCTCCAGAAATAGATGGTGTTGTCCATATATCATCACGACGCCCACTGCGTGTTGGTGAATTTGTCACCGTTAAAATCGAACAATCGGATGCCTATGACCTTTATGGTATAGC
>NZ_JBHIOZ010000008.1:24657-33121 GCF_042195805.1 Bartonella sp. AP57NXGY
TCTTATCTTAAACTCTTTAAACTTATTTTTAAAATATCTAATTTTTATTAACACGTTTTAAAATCAAAGAATTTCTTATCAAGCAAATGACTTGGGCGTACATTTGTTAAAGCGCGAATCATCGTATCTTTACGTCCTGGCATTTGTCTTTCTATATTTTTCAGCATTTCTTTCATTGCATTACGTTGTAATCCATCTTGACTACCGCAAAGATTACAAGGAATAATTGGAAATTGCATTTCTTGAGAAAATTTTTCCATATCTTCCTCAGCAGCATAAACAAGAGGACGTAATACAAAAAGATCTCCTTCATCATTTTTAAGTTTTCCAGGCATGGCAGCTAATCGGCCACCGTGAAACAAATTCATAAAAAATGTTTCTAAAACATCATCACGATGATGACCTAAAACTAATGCAGAACATCCCTCTTCACGTGCAATACGATAGAGATTACCACGTCGTAATCGAGAACAAAGTGAACAATATGTCTGCGACTCTGCCAATTTATCTGTAACAATGGAATAAGTATCCTGATATTCAATACGATATGGAATTTTATAAGAACTTAAAAAGTCTGGAAGAATATGCTTAGGAAATCCTGGGTGCCCTTGATCAAGATTACAGGCTAGAATTTCAACGGATAAAAGACCTCGCCACTTTAAGTCTAAAAGAAGCGCTAATAAACCATAAGAGTCTTTTCCACCCGATAAAGCAACAAGCCATTTTTTCCCTGTAGAGAGCATAGAAAAATCATCCAAAGCTTGTCGCATATGACGTAAAAGTCGTTTGCGCAATTTATTAAATTCTACGCTTGAAGGAGCAACACGAAACATTGGATGACAATTATCTGCTTCGCTTATTAAAGGATCATCTCTCCCTTTGTTTTCTTCTATTGCCTGATATTCAACTGAAACATCATTCATAATACCATATCCTGCACAATAAACGGCTCGTTTTGCAAAGATAAAAACAAATATTAAAGCAAGCTTACATTTATGTTTTTTGAATTTATAAATTAGATACACAAAAAAGAAATGGAACTATACAAATTTATGACTATAAAACATAGCAATAAACTTAATATAGAACCATTTACAAAAAGAACTTATTAACTTCAAATATTGTAAGAATAACATAATATTTTGAAGTTATCATAATAGAAGAGAGAAACAATTTCTCTTACAGAAAAATTATCGAGAATAAAATTCAACAACCAGATTAGGTTCCATTTGCACAGCATAAGGAACATCTGCAAAAGCAGGAATACGTGTAAAGGTTGCTTTCATCTGTTTATGATCTGCTTCAATATAATCAGGGACATCACGTTCTGCCAATTGCACTGATTCTAACACTAAAACAAGTTGTTTCGATTTTTCCCGAACCTCAATAACATCACCGGGTTTACAACGATAAGATTGAATGTTTGTGCGCCGCCCATTGACATTAACATGACCGTGATTGATAAATTGGCGAGAAGCAAAAATCGTAGGTACGAATTTTGCACGATAAACAACAGCATCCAAACGTGATTCTAACAGACCGATAAGATTTTCACCAGTATCTCCCCGTCGACGAGCAGCTTCTTCATAGGTTTTATGAAATTGTTTTTCTGAAATATCTCCATAAAACCCTTTCAATTTCTGTTTAGCGCGCAACTGCACCCCATAGTCAGAAAGTTTTCCTTTACGACGCTGTCCATGCTGACCTGGACCATAATCACGACGATTGACAGGAGATTTTGGACGCCCCCAAATATTTTCTCCCATACGACGGTCAATTTTATACTTTGTTGTTTCGCGTTTACTCATCGCATTTCCTTATAAAATAAAACACGAGATCTTAAGACCCCAAGGAAACGCACCCTCCTCTGCCTTTAAATACTAAAGACTGACAGAATACCTTAACATATCAATATGCAAAGTTATCCACGGGACACGTCAATTAATGCTATTTTCTTGAAAAAATAGCTAGATCATCATTATTGGTCTCGTAACCCAAAGTCAACTCCTTTCATGAGTTTTAAGCCAAATCCTTTAAACAAATTCTCCGTTAAAGAAGTGATATTTTTTGATGTCAACAACGCAAAATCTTGATATTTCTTTATATATTGATGGTGTATCTTTCCCGACAATGGTAATAAAGATCTGGTATGTTTGGCGATCGCTTTCGCCGGATCAATCCACTCAACGGACCATAAAGCATGTTCACGAAAGAAATTAATCAAAAAAGGATAATGTGTGCAGGCTAAAACAATAACATCCGTATATTGTCCATTTTTTTCCACAAAACATGGCAAGATTTCTTTTCTTAACTCTTCTGAATCGATAGATTTTCCCCGTAAATAATCTTCAGCAAGTCCAGCCAGCTTTTTACTTCCCACAAGCTGAACATGACACTGTCCAGCAAAAGAGTTAATTAATTCATTTGTATAAGCACGTTTAACTGTTCCAGGAGTCGCTAATACGGAAATAAAACCAGATTTTGTTTGTTCAGCAGCTGATTTAATTGCAGGAACTGTTCCTACAAAAGGGACATGAGGAAAATTCTGTCGTAAATCTGCTATCATCAGTGTAGAAACAGTGTTGCAAGCAATTACACATAAAGCTGGATTGTAACGTGTTAAAAGATTTGTAAAAATCTTCAAAATACGCTCTTTCAAAATATTTTCTTTCCAATTTCCATAAGGAAATCCTGCATCATCAGCAACATAGATAAATTGCATGTCAGGGATAAGAATACGCGCCTCCCTGAACACTGTTAAACCACCAATACCGCTATCAAAAAAAAGAACAGGTCGTTCATCCATTAGTTTTCACACTTATTTTTAACTTTTTTACGATCACGCTCTTCCGGTGCTCTACTCCCCCGTGGATATTGTGGCGAAAAATGATCCAAAGAAGATATAATGCCTCGCAATAAACGAACCTCAGGTTCACTAAAGTTAGCGCGCGTAAAAACAGAGCGCAAATTTGCAAGCATTACTTCTTTACGTTCTGGTGGTCTAAAATACCCACGGATATTCAAAGCCTCTTCTAACTGAGATAAAAAACCATGGAATATTGTTTTATTTGCAGGTTCCATCTCTGCTGCACGAAATGCCGTATCGCTGACATTCTCTAAACCAGCTTTCATCCATTCGTAAGACATTAAAAGAACCGCTTGCGCAATATTAAGTGACGCAAAAGCAGGATTAACTGGAAAAGTAATAATTTCATCAACAAGGCTGATTTCATCATTTTCTAGTCCCCATCTCTCTCTTCCAAAGACAATCCCGGTCTTATGTCCGATACTTTCACGCTGACGTAATACGCTTGCTGCTTCGACAGCACTTTTTACAGTTTTAAATCCACATCTTTCACGTGCTGTTGTGGCAAAAACATAGTGTAAATCTGCAATTGAATCACGCAATGTGTTAAAAATCACAGCATTGTTAATGACATGATCAGCTTTACTCGCAGCAGCTCTAGCTTTTTCATTTGGAAACATCTCTCGAGGATTGACTAATCGAAGCTTAGAAAGCCCAAAATTTGCCATTGCCCTTGCGACCATACCAATGTTTTCAGGAAGCTGCGGTTCAACTAAAATAATAATGGGACCATTTGTTAAATTTTCACGATTCCTATTCGTTCCTGCCATCAATTTTACCTAGTTTCACTTAAACTATCTCCCTCTCCACTATTTTTACGAAACCTTTTTCACAATACTCTAATGCTGTTTAATAATAAATTATAGATAATCTATCTTTTCATTCAAAGATAATAGTTTCTAAACCTAATAATAAATTTTAAAAGCCATTAAAGTGAACGATGGAATTTATAACAATTTATATAAGATATCGTAGCGTTTTTTACATCAATTTTATCTTTTTTAATAGGGAACAGCCCCTATAAATCATAATCTCAGTTGAATTATGAAATCATAAATCCTAAAAAAGGGATATGCACTTTATTCCCAAACTTTTTCCTGCAAAGCTTATCCGTCGTTATAAACGTTTCCTTGCGGATGTTCAACAAGATGATCAGCATGTCCTCACCGTGTCTGTACCTAATACAGGATCAATGCTTGGATTAACAGCTTTCAACACCAATATTTGGCTTTCTTATCATAACAACATCAAACGAAAATATGCCTATCAATTAGAAATTATTGAAGCCGATAATACTTTGGTTGGTATTAATACTTCTTTACCCAATAAACTTGCGTTAGAAGCAATTCAAAACGGATTACTACCAGAATTAAATGGATATAAAACAATTTTAAAAGAACAACGCTATGGGACACAATCACGAATTGACTTTCTTTTACGTGATGACATTCTTCCTGATTGTTACCTAGAAGTCAAAAATGTTCATTTTATTCGTCAGAAAGGATTAGCAGAATTTCCTGATAGCGAAACAAAACGTGGTGCACGTCACCTTGATGAGCTCATAGGAGTTGTACAACAAGGAAAACGAGCTGCTATGCTTTATATTATTCAACGAGAAGATTGCTCAGCTTTTACAATTTGTCATGATCTTGATCCACTCTATGGACGTAAGTTTGATTTAGCATTAAAATCAGGAGTAGAATGTTATGCTGTAAAGTGTCATGTAAGTGTAGAAGGCATTTTTCCGATTCAGAGAGTAAAAATAGAAAATAGAAGAAACAATGACTGAGTATATCGAATATAATAAAATCCCTTTAAAATTTAATGGAAAAATCCGCATTTTCGATGATTATGCTTTTGCTAAAATGCGTGAAGTTGGTCGTATTGCTGCAGAATGCCTTGATGCGCTTACAGATATTATTAAGCCGGGCGTTACTACGCAAGAAATAGATGATTTTGTATTTATTTTTGGAGCTAAGCGAGGAGCACTTCCTGCTGATCTAAATTATCATGGATACAGCCATTCATGCTGTACATCTATCAATCACGTTGTCTGCCATGGCATTCCCAATAAAAGACCTTTGCAAGAAGGTGATATTGTAAATGTTGATGTAACCTTTATCCTTGATGGTTGGCATGGGGATTCAAGCCGAATGTATCCTGTTGGAAAAATTAGGCGTGCCGCAGAACGCTTGCTAAAAATAACCTATGAAAGTCTTATGCAAGGAATCGCTGTCGTTAAGCCTGGAGCAACGACAGGTGATATTGGGGCAGCCATTCAACAGTATGCAGAATCTGAACGCTGTTCAATTGTGAGAGATTTTTGCGGACATGGTATCGGCCAGCTTTTTCATGATGCTCCCAATATTCTCCATTATGGAAATCCTGGAGAAGGAGTTGAATTAAAACAAGGTATGATGTTTACAATTGAGCCTATGATTAACCTTGGTAAACCACAAGTTAAGATTTTATCTGACGGTTGGACTGCTGTTACCCGTGACCGCTCTCTGACAGCACAATATGAACATACAATTGGTGTTACAAATGAAGGGTATGAAATATTTACACAATCTCCTAAAAATATTTTTTATATTCCAAATTCCCATACCTAACGCAATGTAGAGATGTTATGGCTAAAAAATTAAATCAAAAGGAAGATACTCAAAGTAATCACTTTGCATTAACATCGAGTTCTCCACTCACCCCAGTATCAGAAAGAAAAAGTGAAGAGCCTCAGAAAAACGCACAGCTTCATAAACATTATCAAGGCCATCGTGAACGTCTTCGGAAGCGCTATTTAAAGTCAAAAGGAAATGCAATTGAAGATTATGAATATCTTGAATTATTGCTTTTTCGCACAATACCCCGTGCAAACACAAAACCCATAGCTAAAAATTTGATAGCGCGTTTTGGTTCATTAGCTGATGTGTTGGGAGCGGATATTCACCGACTTCAAGAAATTCCAGGATGTGGTCCCGCCACTGCAGTTGATTTAAAAATTATTTCAGATGTTGCTGGACGTCTTGCTCGTGCGCAATTGTTTAAGCGCGATATTTTTTCATCATGGGATAAAGTGTTAGCGTATTGTAAAGCTGTTATGGCTCACGAAACACGTGAACAGTTTCGTATTTTGTTTCTTGATAAGAAAAACGGCTTACTTGCTGATGAGGTGCAACAAACTGGAACCATTGATCATACCCCTGTTTATCCTCGTGAAGTTATTTCTCGAGCTTTAGAGTTATCCGCATCAGGACTTATCTTAGTCCACAATCACCCTTCTGGCGATTCCACCCCCTCTAATGCAGATATAACAATGACATATAGATTAAAAGATGCAGCAAATGCATTAGGCATTATTATCCATGACCATCTTATTATTGCACGAAATAACCATACGAGTTTTAAAGCGTTAAAACTTATATAAATCTTATGGGATAAAAAAGACTTCATTCAACTATGAATAACGAATCAATTTTCTAAATCAATATCTAATATAGCCATTGAGAAATTATAGGAGAGCTCATCTTCATCTTCATCTCGATAGATAATGCCTAAAAACTCATCTCCCATATAAACCTCACAAGAATCACTCTTTTTAGGCCGTGCTCTGACTTGCAATGCTGAGTTTTGGAATATATTTCTAAAATAATTATCAAGTTTTTTTATTTCATCAGCATTCACTATGCTCTCCTGTTTTTTTGAAACGATTAAAATAATTGCGTGTCGTGCAAATAAGACACTCTTATGATTCTGTAAAGTCAGTAAAAAAGCATAATCTGAATATTTACTTAATATTACATATATTCACAACGTTCTTTATACATTCATAAAGAACGTTTACAAAAGGAGTCTATCATTATTAAATATACCCGTATAGATTAAAAAATGGCAAAAAAAAACTGTATATTTTTAATAATTTTACTTTATCTCCAATTTTAGCATCTGTATTTAAAATGCATATTCGTAAGAATAAATTGATCAATAATTTATAATTTTGTTTATTTTATAAAAAATACAAATAAAAATATTTTTTTATTTAAAACTACATTTTTTAGCAAAAAATATTTATTACATCATTCGAAAATAATTCTTTTTAATAACCTTTAAAGTATAATTATCTAATCTTAGAAGAATTACCTCTCTGGAAAATATACAAAATAAGCTAATAAGAGTTTATTTTTCTTTTCATTTTTTATAAAAACTTACGTCATAACAGAAAGATTTTTTAATAAGCTTTTTTCAATTTATACGAAATAAAAATATTGGGTATTTCTGTAAATTCTAAAAGCTATGAAGAGTTCTTATTTTATAGGATAACGAGAAAGAAAATCGATAACGCCTTTTTTATAAACTTTATCGCCTACAGCAAGCATATGATCTCGATCAGGAATTGATAAAGCTTCACCACAAGGCAACAAGGCTGCCAATGGCTCTGCATCACCGCCAATTTCATCTAATGAACCAACGGCAACAAGTGCTGGTTGTTTGATTTTGTAAACTTCAGACGCCGTTAACTCCTGTTTTGATGTAATGATACAAGCAGCAAGAGCACGCCTATCGCTTTTCGTTTGATCTGCAAATTTACGGAACATTAAACCGCGCGTATTGGTAATAGTGGAAATATCTTCTGCTAAAAGGGCCTCAGCAACGGGCTCCCAATTTCCTGCTCCCGTCACCATACCAATACCTAAACCACCAAAAATAACACTGTGTACATATGTTGGATGCAAAAGAGCCATGAAAGCACTAATACGAGCCCCCATAGAATATCCCATAACATGGGCTTTAGATAACTCTAAATGCTGCAGTAACTTTACTGCGTCGCCAGCCATAGCTTGAGGTGTATAAAAGATAGGATCATAACTTTTAACTGAATCTCCGTGACCGCGATTATCAAGAGCAATAACACGATATCCTGCTTCCGTGAGAATACGAAACCAACCTGTTGCATACCAATTCACCCGTGCAGAAGATCCAAAACCATGGATCAACAAAACAGGAGCGCCTTGTCCTTCTTCTCGATAAGCAAATCGCAAACCATTATATTCAAAAAAACGAATATCTTCAGCGGTCATTTTTTATTGCACTTTCCACAAAGTACAGGATGAATAACACGTTGTCCTTTTTGTATCTGTTTTTCAGAAACTTCACCAGCATTAATTTCAAGTGCAAAAGCTGCAGGAACTTCTGATGAAATGGTATTTGTTGAAAATGGAGAAGTATTTTCAATAATCGATACAATAATTCCCTCAGAGTTTAAGAAAATCATATCTAAAGGTAAAGGCGTATTTGCCATCCACATAAAAATTTTCTGCTCATCTCCCGATGGATAACTTTTTAGCTGCTTAAAGAGCATTGCACGATCGCGTGGAAAATCAGTTCGATACATTAAACCAGCTGCCGCTTGAGATGGCGTAAAAGCAATCTCTACCTTATAAAAAACCGGACCTTGCTTTGTATGTATTTCTAAAGGAATCGGATGCACAGGAATCTCTATGGGCTCCTTTGCTACAACAACACGCATATCTAACATAAAAAGCATCACCAATAAAACAATATACCCCTTTTTAAAAGGCTTTAACATTCTTGTCTCCACCA
>NZ_JBHIOZ010000008.1:33221-43729 GCF_042195805.1 Bartonella sp. AP57NXGY
AAATGAGGTAAATCAGGTACAATAAATCCATACCCCTTACTACCATCAAACCACTTAATGACACCACTGATTTCGATAATCTCCCCACAAGCACCTATACTATCCTCAGATGGGGAACAATCCTTTAATGCATCCTTACTCGTCATAATAACGTGATCCTGTAGCTTGTAAATTGTACGATATTGATTCTCTAGGTTTAAGTAAACATTGCTCTTGTATCAACACGCAAGCCCCAAGATAAGATTTCCCCACATTGTCGTATCTTCTATGTTAATGTCAGAGAATATCAACATGAATATTTATAAAACTATTTGATTGTACACTTTACATACCTTACAAGGAGTGCCCTACAAAAGAGGTCATATAAAAGTTTTTTTACATAATGATATTTTGATTAATGTGTAACTTGCATGATGAAGAAGTTCAATATAAGGTGAAAAAACGACAATTCAATTAAGGAAAATGCGCAATGCAATTGAAGAAAATCCTTACGATAATCGCAGCATTTATGGCATTTACAGCAAATGTTTATGCGAGTGAACCTATTAAGATTGGTGTTTATCTTCCATTAAGTGGTCAAAATGCATTTGGAGGTCAGCTTGAAATTAGAGGTATAGAATTAGCCCATAAAAAAGTTCCAGAAATTTTAGGACGTAAAGTGGAACTTGTTATTATTGATAATAAATCTGATAAAGTAGAAGCGGCTAATGCTGTTATGCGTTTAACAGCAAGTGAAAAAGTGAGTGGAATCATTGGTAGCTATGGTTCTTCACTTTCGTTAGCAGGTGGTGAAATATCTGAAAAGGCAAAGACTCCAACCATTGCAACGTCCTCAACAAGTCCCCTTGTTACACAGGGTAAAAAATATTACTTTCGTGCTTGCTTTATTGATTCCTATCAAGGAGTAGGAATCGCAACTTATGTAAGCCAAACTTTACACGCAAAAAAGGCTGCTATCCTTAAAGATATTTCAAGCGATTATGCTATTGGTCTTGCAAGTTATTTTACGCGTGCTTTCAAAAAATTAGGTGGTGAAGTTATCTCAAATTTAAATTATAATTCTGGGGATCAGGACTTTTCAGCTGTTCTCACGCAAATTATCGCCCAGAAACCTGATATCTTATTCATTCCATCTTACTTTTCTGAAGGTGCTATCATCATGAAACAAGCACGAGAATTAGGGGCTAAGTTTCAAATTATGGGTGGAGATGCTATGGATAATCCAGAAACCATTACGATTGCAGGAAAAGCTGCAGAAGGTTTCTTACATACGACACTTCCCTATAGTGAGGATATGCCAAATATGTCAGTAGCTGCGCAAGAATTCACAAAAGAATGGAAAAAAGCTTACCCAGACAAAGAGCCAAATATCAATTCTGTTTTGGGATACACGAGTTATATGATGTTCATGAAGGCTATTGAAAATGCTGGTAGCACTGATCGTGAAAAAATTACTATCGCACTTAGCCAATTAAAAGATTTTCCTACCCCCTTTGGGGATATGTCAATGGATGAAAATCATAACCCTAAAATTCCTATTGGTATCATTAAAATACAGGATGGAAAACGTGTTTATTTAGAAGAAGTTAAACCTGCTTTTTAATTAAAAAGTTGTGCTTATTAAAATGCAAGAATTGGTTGAGGATCTTTTTCTCAACCAAAAACTTAGAAATTTCTTATTGTCCTATGTAAATTAACAAATGTGGAAGGATGAGAGATGAGCACTGAAATGTTCATCCAGTACTTTTTTAATGCACTGGCATTGGGATCTCTTTATGGGCTTATTGCTATTGGCTACACCATGGTCTACGGTATACTGAGACTCATTAATTTTGCTCACGGTGATATCTTTATGCTGGGAGCATATTTTGTTTTCTTTTCCACAATTGGCTTTATGCCTGCTTGGGCAGCTTTTCTTCTTTTGTTCCTTGCTGCTCTTGTTTATTATTCGGTCTTTATAGGCTTTAAAAGGCGTCCTCCAATTTATTGGATTGCTGCTTTTTTAATTCTTGCGCTAGGATTTGTTTATTATTTTAAAATTTCCCCGCAAGACTTTACACCGATTTGGGTTTTAGCTCTTTGTTTTTCCATTTTTATTACAAGTGCTGTGGGTGTTGCTGTTGATCAATTTGCTTATAAACCTCTACGCCATGCTCCGCGTATTTCGGCACTTATCGGTGCAATTGGTGTTTCTTTTTTTATTGAAAATCTTGCTACTGTACTCTTTAGTGGTGTTCCGAAAGGTGTACAACAGCCAGACTTTCTTGTAACACCATTTTTATGGCATCTAGGATCAGGAGCAGATGGTATCATCAGAATTGCTCCCATGTCTCTGATCGTTCCCTTTGTGTCATTAATTCTTATTTTATTACTATTATGGATTATCCATAAAACAAAACCGGGTCTTGCTATGCGCGCAATCTCCCATGATATTGAAACAACACGTTTGATGGGTGTGTCTGTCAATAAAGTTATTGCGTTTACATTTGGAATAGGCTCAGCTCTTGCCGCCATAGCAGGCATTATGTGGTCTTTACGTTATCCTCAAATTCAGCCTTATATGGGTGTTCTTCCTGGTCTCAAAGCATTTATTGCTGCTGTTATCGGAGGTATTGGTTCGATACCAGGAGCAATGTTGGGAGGATTGTTATTAGGGTTTATTGAAATTATGATTATCGCATTTTTCCCCGCGCTATCTGGATATCGAGATGCCTTCGCTTTCATTTTATTGATTCTGATTCTATTGATATTGCCCACAGGATTAATGGGTAAAAGAAATCAGGAGAAAATCTAATGGCAAAGTCAGCGACAACTGTTTTATCGTGTATAAGTGTTTTAGTTCTCATAGGTTTTTTATTTTATGCTGATAGCCATTTTAATGACTATACGCTTCGTATCATCAATCTGATTGCTATTAATGCGATATTGGCAATTTCGCTTAATTTGATTTACGGTTTCACAGGTATGTTTTCTCTTGGACATGCTGGATTTATGGCTATTGGTGCTTATGTTTGCGCAATTTTACTTCTTTCCCCTGAACAAAAAGAAATGATGTGGATTCTTGATCCTATTGCTGAACCATTATATCATTTGCAGTTACCTTTTTTTATCGCTGTTGTCGTAAGTGGTTTGTGTGCTGCTGTTGTAGGTTTATTAATTGCTTTACCAATATTGCGTCTTGGTGGCGATTATCTTGGAATTGCAACATTAGGTTTTGCGGAAATTATTCGCATTGTCATTACGAACGCAACATCGCTCACAAATGGCTCTTTGGGAATCAAAGGAATACCTCAAAATGCAACATTATGGTGGAACTATGGTTGGCTAGCATTTACAGTTCTCTTTATTGTCCTCTTACTGCAAAGCAATACTGGTAACGTATTACGTGCTATCCGTGATGATGAAATAGCTGCGAAAACTATGGGAATTAATGCTTTTTTCTACCGTAGTTTTTCCTTTACTGTTGGAGCATTTTTTGCAGGTATAGGTGGCGCATTAATGGCGGCTCTTATTTCAACCATTGATCCAAAAATGTTTAATTTTCTTCTGACTTTTAATATTTTAATGATTGTTGTTGCTGGTGGTCTCGGTTCAATTACAGGGAGCATTATTGGCAGCATTATTATTACAGTCATGCTTGAATGGCTTCGTATCATTGAAAGTCCATTTGACTTAGGTTTTATACATATTCCAGAAACCCCAGGGCTTCGTATGGTTGTTTTTTCTCTTTTATTGCTGGTAATTATCTTGTTTTGGAGAAAAGGGTTAATGGGACAACGAGAATTTTCATGGAATGGAATTTATAGCTTTTTGACACGCAAAAAGCTTTCTAATACTGAGGGAAAGCTATGAACGACAATATCCTTTCACTCAATAATATTGTAATGCGTTTTGGCGGATTAGTTGCTGTAAATAATGTTAATATGGCAATTAAACGAAGAAGTATTACTGGATTAATTGGTCCCAATGGTGCTGGAAAAACAACAGTTTTCAATATGATTTCTGGATTTTATGCTCCTACAAGCGGCATCATTCTTTTTGATGAGAAAAAAATTTCTGGAGCGTCTCCTTATATTATCTGTAGAAGCCATATTGCCAGAACATTTCAAAATATTCGTCTTTTCTCAGGGTTAACGGTTTTGCAGAATGTTATGGTAGGAGCGCATGTTCGACAAAAATATCCTTGGTTTTCTTCAGCTCTCTTTTTTTCAAAAGCAATAAAAGAAAAGAAGGAAGTTTATAAAAATTCCTTGGAGCTCCTTGAACAGCTACAACTTGATCATCTTGCCAATCAATCGGCAACAGCTTTACCTTATGGTGTGCAACGACGTCTAGAAATTGCACGTGCGTTAGCCACAAAGCCCAAATTGCTTCTTCTTGATGAACCTGTTGCTGGCATGAATCCACAAGAAAGTGAAGATCTTAGAAAATTCATAGCAAAAGTGCAAAAAGACTTTGATCTTACAATTCTTCTTATTGAGCACGATATGAAAGTGGTTATGGGGCTTTGCCAACATATTTTGGTTATGGAATATGGCTGTTGCATTGCCAGTGGTACACCAGATGAAATTCGTAATAACCCTAAAGTTATTGAAGCTTATCTTGGCGGAGATGTTTATGGATATTCTTAAAATAAAAAATCTTTACGTTCATTATGGCGCCATTAAAGCTGTCCAAAATCTTTCTATGTCCATAAAGCGGGGCAGTATTGTCACTTTAATTGGAGCCAATGGTGCAGGAAAAAGCAGTATTGTACGTTCTATTACAGGGCTTAATCGCTCTGTTTATGGAGAAATTACCTATAATGGCAAATCTATTATTAAAAAATCACCAGAAGAGATTTTGCGATTAGGGATTGCTTTAAGCCCTGAAGGACGACGTATCATGCCCCATCTCACTGTTTTAGAGAATCTTCATCTAGGTGCTTATATTCGTCACGATAAGCAGGGAATTTCCCGTGATATTGAATGGATATTTGACCTTTTTCCGCGCCTACGTGAAAGAGCAAAACAGTTGGGAGGAACAATGTCAGGTGGTGAACAACAGATGGTTGCTGTGGGCCGTGCACTCATGAGCAATCCTGATATGGTCATATTAGATGAACCCTCGTTGGGGTTAGCACCACTTCTCGTTCGAGAAATTTTTTCGATTATTCGAAAAATTAATGATATGGGGAAAACTGTTCTTCTTATTGAACAAAATGCATTTGCTGCACTTTCCATAGCTGACTATGCTTATATTTTAGAGGTAGGACATATTTTATTTCACGGTGAAGGAAAAACTATGCTCTCTGATTCGCGTGTTAAAGAAGCCTATCTTGGTGGGTAAGACTACGAATTAAGGAAATAGAGCTCATTCCCTCCACCATTTAAAAGAGCATTTCTCATTAAGGATGAGAAATGCTCCTTTGTGAATTTTGACTATTACATCCACCATTTTTCTGCACTGAATATTCCTGCTTCTTGTTCAATAATGTGCGCTATCTGAAAAATGACTTCTTCAGAAAAAGGTTTACCAATCAATTGCAATCCTAGAGGTAAACCATTTGATGACAGACCAGCAGGAACAGAAATTCCTGGTAATCCAGCCATATTAACTGGTACAGTAAAAATATCATTAAGATACATTGCTACAGCATCATTTTTTATTTTTTCATCAGCAATACCAAAAGCAGATGTTGGTGTTGCTGGTGTCAAAATAGCATCAATGCCTGAAGCAAAACATTGATCAAAATCACGTTTTACGAGTGTTCTTACTTTTTGAGCTCTTAAATAACAGGCATCATAATAACCTGATGAAAGAACATAAGTCCCAACCAGAATGCGCCGTTTGACTTCATCACCAAAACCAACAGAACGCGTATTTTCATACATCTCAATGATGTCTTTCCCAGGCATGCGCAAACCAAAACGCACACCATCATAACGCGCTAAATTAGAAGAGGCTTCTGCAGGAGCTATAATGTAATAAGAAGGTAGAGCATATTTTGTATGGGGCAAAGAAATATCTTTAATCTCAGCACCTGCTTCTTTTAACCAATTTATTCCTTTTTGCCAAAGCTCAATAATTTCTGGAGACATTCCATCCACATGATATTCTTTTGGAATACCGATTTTCATTCCTTTGATTGATTGACCAAGATAACTTTCATAATCAGGAACTGGTAAATTGACGGAAGTAGAATCTTTTTCATCAAAAGAGGCCATTGATCTGAGTAAGATAGCACAATCACGAACATCTCTAGCAACAGGTCCAGCTTGATCAAGAGATGAAGCAAACGCGACAACGCCCCATCGCGAACAACGTCCATAAGTTGGCTTTATTCCCACAGTTCCAGTAAAAGCTGCTGGTTGACGTATTGAGCCACCTGTATCGGTTGCAGTTGCACCAGCACAAATTTGTGCAGCAACAGCGGCTGCGGATCCTCCCGAAGAACCACCGGGTACGAGTTTTTCATTTGAGCCTTTTTTTCTCCATGGACTAATAACGGGACCATAATATGATGTTTCGTTGGATGAGCCCATAGCAAACTCATCCATATTAAGTTTTCCTAACATCACAGCACCATCTTGCCATAAATTAGCCGTGACAGTTGATTCATAGTGCGGTTTAAAACCATCAAGGATATTTGAACAGGCTTGAGTATGAACACCATAGGTTGCAAAAAGATCTTTAATCCCCAAGGGAATTCCTTCCAAAAGCCCTCCCTGCCCTTTCGCTAAGCGACTGTCTGATTCAGCAGCCATTTTCATTGCCTGTTCTGCTGTTATTGTTACATAAGCATTCAAAGTTGGATTCGCCAACTCTATTGCTTGTAAATAAGCTTCCGTTAATTCTGTTGCTTTGAGATTTTTCTTTGTTAGAGCATCACGAGCTTGCGCAATTGTGAGAGTTGTTAAATCAGTCATATTGGTTCTCAAATTTCAAAAATATAAAAAGTTACTCAACAATTTTTGAGACAAGAAAAAAATTTTCTTCTGTAACAGGGGCATTGGCTACAATATCTGCTGCTTTATCGCCATCTGTAACACTATCTTCACGCATTCGTAGAGTCATCGGCATCACAGATGTTAATGGCTCAACCCCACTGACATCAACTTCATTCAATTGCTCTACAAAACCTAAAATAGCATTGAATTTTTTTGTCACAGGTTCTATCTCATCATCGTGGAGGGCAATCCTTGCTAAATGTGCTATCCGCTTGACTGTCTCTTGATCAACAGACATACTCTTTACGCCTTTCTGCTTTTTTGTTTATTTATTTGATCTTTATTCTGGCTATACAAGGGTGCACTTGTAAGTGCAAGAATATTAGATAACATGAATAAAGAATATAACTATAGATCTGAAACATTAAAAAACGTATTATACCTTTATGACTGTTATTAATATAGATGAAGTTATAAAACATCTTTTGCCTAGACAAACAATAGCAGGCTTAGATTTAGGGACAAAAACTATCGGAATTGCGATTTCTGATATGGGGCTGACTGTCTCAAATCCGCGTCCTGTACTACAGCGAAAAAAATTTACAGAAGATGCTTACACACTTATTAAAATTTTTGACCGTGAAAATGTAGGCGTTATTATCATTGGCTTACCTCTTAACATGAATGGAAGCAGTGGCTCTCGTGTTCAAGCAACCAGAGCTTTTGTGAGCAATATGAAAGCTTATACAAAAATTCCATTTGTTTTTTGGGACGAACGTTTATCAACAATTGCTGCGGAACGGTCTCTTTTAGAAATGAATGTATCGCGCGC
Source organism: Bartonella sp. AP57NXGY (assembly GCF_042195805.1). NCBI lineage: Bacteria > Pseudomonadati > Pseudomonadota > Alphaproteobacteria > Hyphomicrobiales > Bartonellaceae > Bartonella > Bartonella sp. AP57NXGY. The sequence continues at coordinate 40,983 of NZ_JBHIOZ010000008.1, forward strand.
TAAAAGAGCAAGCCGTATTGATTCGGCAGCCGCCGCTTTTATATTGCAAGGTGCTCTCAATAGAATTCAAAACTTTCATCATATGGAAGGATAGAGGACATTGAGCAAATGCCCTGCATTATATCGTGCAATGAGCATCCCGTAAGAAGATCTCCATTGTCCCCCAAGGCGGCTTTCCATATAGGCATTCGCAACATGTTCTATGTCTGTAGAACGTAATGCTGCTGCTGCTGCTGCATAGGCTACTTGTTCAACAAAAAATCTTCCTGCACCTTCATTTGCTGATGCCATATCACCTGCTGACTTAATAATTTCAATTGCTCGGGGTCCCGCTGGTCCAATATCAAGAGCAATTTTTTCCAACAATTTCTGAAACAATCCCGGTGCTTTTTCAGCAATAAGAATTGCATCCTTTACCAATTGATTAGCAGAACTATTTCTCACAATTCGCGCAGGCCCATTATGCAACATTTGTGATAATGGATTATTCTCTATAAAACTTTCAATACCAAGTTGTGCAATAATTTCACCAATAATAGGCACAACCAATTGACTTACATGATAAGCAATAATAGGTGTCATAATGCGGGCAAAAGCTGCTTCAGAACGGTCATTTGCTGCATTGTCAAATGCTCTCGCTAAACGCAAAACCAATGCTTGTGAGGCAGCTATATCTAATGCAATATCTGCAAAAATACGTTCTGTCAGTGGAGGTAAAGGCTGATTGGGTATTTTTTTCCGGAAAAAATCCATACCAAATTGAAGAGCCGCTCGTAAAACACCTGCCGATATGACAGATTGATCGAAACGCATCATCGTCTCGATATCTTTAATAACTTTAAGCCCTTCTCCAGCATTTCCCAAAAGCCAGCCATAACTGCCTTGGAAGTCGACAACCCCCTCTGGTGTTAAAAGTTCTCCAGAACGCTGAATTAAATGACGAATCGATATAGATCCATTTAATGCGCCATTTTCTTGTATGCGTGGAATAAAAAAACAACTTAAATGACCATCTAAATCTGCACTAACAAGATATCCGTCAGCGGTAGGATTAATAACGTTGGTTTTTACAACATTTAAACGATATAGATCACGTTCCATACTTTCATCGAAAGAAATTTTCTTAACACTTGGAAAATTGAAAGCGTATTTTTCAATATCGTCAAATGCACAAGTTAGAGAAGCAGCCTTTTTATGATGAATAGGTTTTGATGAGGAATCATATTGGCGTGATAAAAGTACATTTTGCCATTTTTTGAAGAGCTCAATATCACTAATTAAAACAGCAATAGCTGCACTCGTTATGATAACTTCATTCAAATGTCCTGTTTCTAAACCAGCAGATAAAGCTAAACGAATCGCACGCGCTTGATAGCGTACTCCATTTTCTGAGCTCGTATTTTCCCAAAGCGAGGTAACCAAACCTGCTTGTCTAGAATATTGTTGAAGAGCTTGATAGGAAGAATGGATCTCTAATCTTTCTGTTGGTTGCCCCCATTCATCATTATAGCATAGTAAAGGCTTATAATGATTCGCTAAGCAAGAAAGTTTCCATGCTTCTCGACTCGCGGCAAAATCCCCTATTTCTTCAAAACTTGCTAACAAAAACTTAGGCAAAGTAGAAGCAATACGAAACATAAGCGTATCGCTAAGAAATGTATTTTTTCGACGAGTATTTTGCGCAGATACAGCACTCATAGGTATATTCCTACATTCAAATCATTCATATCATAGACTATTTGTCTTTTTAGAGTTAAGAAACATTTATCATATTCAAACAAATGCTTGTTTAACCTGTTTAGAGAGAGATAAAGAAGAATGCTATGATGCAAGATAATTTTTTCCCACTTTTCCCTCATCAACATCTTTTAGCTATTAAAGATCTGAGTGTACAAGATCTTAATACATTGCTTGATCGTGCAGAAGCAAATATTATCCTTTCTAACAAAATTGATAAAATAAAATCTACTTTGCATGGACGGACTCAAATTAATCTCTTTTTTGAAGCCTCTACGCGAACACAATCTTCTTTTGAATTAGCGGGTAAAAGGCTAGGTGCACACGTGATGAGTCTTGCGATCGGCAACTCATCTGTAAAAAAGGGAGAAACATTACTTGATACTGCTACAACTCTCAATGCGATGAAGCCAGATATACTGGTTTTTCGCCATAACAGTGCAGGAGCGGCAGCTTTATTAGCGCAAAAAGTTGATTGTTGTGTTATTAATGCAGGTGATGGTGCTCATGAACATCCAACCCAAGCTTTATTAGATGCTCTAACCATTAAAAGGGCAAAAGGTCGTATTGAAGGATTAACTGTTGCGATTTGCGGAGATATCTTACACTCACGTGTTGCCCGTTCCAATATCCTGTGTCTCAATGCTTTGGGTGCTCGTGTTCGTGCTGTTGCTCCCTCAACACTCTTACCCGCAGAAATCGCTCATATGAGTGTTGAGGTTTTTAACACGATGAAAGAAGGTCTTAAAAATGCTGACGTTATCATGATGTTGCGCTTACAGCATGAACGGATGACAGGCTCTTTTATTCCTTCTACGCGTGAATATTTCCATTATTTTGGCTTACATAAAGAAAATTTAGCCTATGCCAAAAATGATTCTATTATTCTGCACCCTGGCCCAATAAACCGTGGTGTAGAGATTGCATCCGATATAGCAGATGGACCACAAAGTATGATTCATACGCAAGTAGAAATGGGAATTGCAGTGCGTATGGCTGTCATGGAGGCT
>NZ_JBHIOZ010000008.1:43829-47860 GCF_042195805.1 Bartonella sp. AP57NXGY
AGAATTAGGGAATGAACATTGTGAAACAATTACATCAGCAAGTTACGCGGCCGCAGCAGGTGGTATTACTTCCTTTCTTATGATGCCAAACACGCATCCAGTTATTGATAATGTAGCACTCGTTAAATTTATTACGCATACAGCACAGGAAATCTCATTGGTCAATATTTATCCCGTTGCTTCAATCACACAAGGTTTCAACGGACAAGAAATAACCGAATTTGGTTTGCTCAAAGATGCTGGAGCCGTTGCCTTTAGTGAAGGAAAAAAAACACTTCAAAATTCATCTGTTATGCGGCGTGCAATGACTTATGCACGCGATTTTGATGTTCCATTGATGCATGAAACGCAAGATAAAGATCTTACAGGGCAAGGTGTGATGAATGAAGGACTGCTTGCCAGTTGGCTTGGTCTTTCTGGCATCCCTCGCGAAGCAGAAGTTATCCCACTTGAAAGAGATCTACGTTTAGCAGCATTAACGCAAACACGCTATCATGCCGCTCAAATATCGACAGCACTCTCTGCTGATGCACTTCGTTTAGGTAAAAAACGCAGTGAGAAAATTTCAGCGGGTGTATCTATTAATCATTTATCTTTCAATGAAAATGACATTGGACAATATCGCACTTCTTTTCGCTTAATGCCCCCATTGCGTACAGAAGAAGACCGTGTAGCAATGATTGAAGCAATAAAGGATGGGATTATAGATGTTATTGTCTCTTCTCATGATCCTCAGAGTATCGACACAAAACATTTACCATTTAATGACGCGGCAATTGGCGCTATTGGTATGGAGACCTTATTGAGCGCAGCCTTACGTCTTTATCATAATGAGAGCCTATCTCTTCTACGGATAACGGAACTTTTGTCAACGGCGCCTGCAAAGCTCTTTGGACTCAATGCAGGAACACTCAAAAAAGGGGCTCATGCAGACCTTATTGTGGTTGATCTTGAAGAACCATGGGTTGTTTCGAAAGAGAAGCTCTATTCACGTTCAAAAAATACCCCTTTTGAGAATGCACGTTTTCAAGGACGCGTGATCCAGACTTTTGTGAAAGGGAAAAACGTTTTTAAACTTGATCAACAAACTTAATGAGATTCTTAATGAATGAAGCAGAAATATTTTTTCAGTCCACTCCATGGTTTATTTTCCTCGTATCTTATCTCATTGGCTCGATTCCATTTGGGCTTCTTTTTACGAAATTGTTCAAAATTGGTGATATAAGAACAATCGGTTCCGGCAATATTGGAGCAACAAATGTTTTACGAACAGGAAATAAAAAGCTTGCTGCTCTAACACTTCTTTGTGATATGTTGAAAGGAACTATCGTTGTTTTCGTTATAAAGTTTTTTAGTGATCCGCTAGACAATAGTATCCTTGTTTCTCTAGCAGGCTTTTTTGTTTTCTTAGGACATCTTTTCCCCGTATGGCTTAAATTTAAAGGTGGCAAAGGTGTTGCTACCTATCTAGGAGTCTGCTTAGGAATCTATTGGCCTGCAGCAATTATTTTTATTATTGTATGGAGTGCGATTTTTCTCCTCATGCGTTATTCTTCATTATCTGCGCTTATTGCTGTTACGATCACACCGATATTTGTTTTTTATTTTTCCGCTTCTTATTTCTATTGTATGCTGATTGTGATGAGCGTATTTGTGTTTATAAAACATTCTGCAAATATCGGTAGATTATTAATTGGGGAAGAAAGTAAGATTGGTACGCAACACGGAGATAAATAAAGGAATCCTGCTTACTGATCATCAACGTCTAAGCTGGTTACGGTTATTGCGCAGTGAAAATATTGGAGCTGTTAGTTTTCGCAATCTCATTGATCATTATAAAACAGCAGAAAATGCTCTGGCAGCACTGCCAGAGCTTAGTAGAAAAGGGGGTGGTTCTGTATCTATTAAAATAGCAAGCTTAGAAGATGCAGAAAAAGAAATGCAAGAAGCTGAAAGATTAGGTGTCCGGTTTATTGGTATGGGAGAACCAGATTATCCAGCTTTTCTTAAGGTTACAGAAGCCCCCCCGCCGCTTATTGCTATCAAAGGTAATGTTTCAATTTTTCAAAAAACTTCTATTGGAATTATAGGTTCTCGAAATGCTTCAGCTGCGGGAAAAAAGCTTACAGCTCAATTTGCGCGTTTACTCGGAGAAGCAGACTTTGTAACAATTTCTGGGCTCGCTCGTGGAATTGATAGCGTTGCGCATCAAGCAAGTTTAAAAACAGGAACTGTTGCAGTCATGGCGGGAGGAATTGATCATATCTATCCTCCTGAAAATAAAAAGTTGCATGAAGATATTATTGCCAACGGTGGAGCCATCATCAGCGAAATGCCCATTTCTTGGAAGCCGCGTGCTATCGATTTTCCAAGAAGAAACCGTATTATTGCAGCTCTATCACTTGGTCTCTTGGTTGTAGAGGCAGCCCTGCGCTCAGGGTCCTTAATTACCGCACGTCAAGCAGCTGAAATGGGACGGCTAATTTTTGCCATTCCCGGTTCTCCACTTGATCCAAGATCTGTTGGTACAAACAATCTTATCAAAGACGGTGCTCTACTCACCACACATCCTTCTGACATTATAGAAACACTTACGCCATTAATTTCACCGCTTCCAAATTCGCAACTCAATTTTTTTGAGGAACCATCCTCCTTACAACTTGAAAAGGAGAATTTTAATTTAGCAGATGAAAAAAACAGCGATCTCTCTTTAGCAGATGATGATGCAGCACGTGCAGCAGTTCTCTCCGCTCTTTCAACAACGCCAATCGACTTAGACACACTCAGTATCCACTCAGGTATTTCACTCCCAACTCTCTACCTCTTGTTGGTAGAACTCGAGCTTGCTGGAAAGCTTATTCGACACTCTGGTGGTTGTGTGTCATTGTCGAATCTTGATCTTCCCCAAGAGCCTCAGCACTATTAATAATGCTTTGCCCTTCTTTGGCAACCATATCCAAAAGCAATGCTAAAAGCGGACTGTGCGCCTGACGCGCCATCTGATTCATTTGCTTTGACATGTCTGTAATATATTGGATAACTTTTAAATGATTTATAAACATAATCCTCTATCCTTGAGCATTTCCCCTCCTACCTCTCAATAGACGTTATCTTAGTATTTCGCCGTATGTTTTTGTAATAACAGTGGAAAATAAATCGTGTAATTCTATATAGGGTGTACTCTAATAATGACAATCATAAGTTGTACAATATTCATGTTTTTTATATGGCTAATATTTTTTTATGTGCTCTTAAGCAATTGGCATTAGCTATTCGCGTAAAAGGCGTTTATAAAAAAATTTTTATTTCAATATTTGGGTAAAATTATGAATATCGTTATCGTTGAATCTCCAGCAAAAGCAAAAACAATTAATAAATATCTTGGGTCTCAATACAAAGTTGTCGCATCATTTGGACATGTTCGTGATTTACCTGCAAAAGATGGTTCTGTTTTACCGGATCAAGATTTTTCTATGAAATGGGATATAGATTCTGCTGCCGCTAAACGTTTAAATGAAATAGCAAAAGCCGTTAAAGAAGCTGATAGCCTTATATTAGCAACAGACCCTGATCGTGAAGGGGAAGCTATTTCATGGCATATTCTGGATGTTCTTCGTCAAAAAAAAGTTTTAAAAGATAAACCTATTAAAAGAGTTGTCTTCAATGCCATCACCAAAAAGTCTGTGCTTGATGCTATGAATAATCCACGTGATATTGATACATCCCTTGTCGATGCTTATCTTGCACGTCGTGCTCTCGATTATCTCGTTGGTTTTACACTTTCACCTGTTTTATGGCGTAAACTCCCTGGTGCGCGTTCAGCAGGACGCGTTCAATCGGTTGCTTTGCGTATTATTTGTGATCGTGAATCAGAAATAGAACATTTTATCAAAGAAGATTATTGGTCCATTACAACACAGTTAAAAACCATCCGAAATGATAGTTTCCAAGCAAGATTGACAATGTTTAATCAAAGAAAAATAGGCAAGCTTGATATTCAATCTCAAGAACAAGCAGACCAAATTCGCTTT
>NZ_JBHIOZ010000009.1:0-17625 GCF_042195805.1 Bartonella sp. AP57NXGY
TGAAAAGTAAACAGCTTATTCATGAATGGCTAAATTAGAGTCTCTTAACAATACTTTTAGTACCATCCGACAGCAATTTGAGCTTCTTCTGACATACAATCAGGTGTCCATGGTGGATCAAAAGTCATAGTGACTTCAACATACGAAACCCCTTCAACTGCACTGACTGCATTTTCTACCCACCCTGGCATTTCACCCGCAACAGGACATCCCGGTGCTGTAAGAGTCATTTCAATTTTTACTGAACGATCATCTTCAATATCAATACGATAAATCAGTCCTAGCTCATAAATATCAGCAGGAATCTCTGGGTCATAAACTGTTTTGAGAGCAGCAATAATATCATTTGTCATACGATCAATTTCGTCTGCTGGAATTGCTGATATGTAAGATTTTTTATTTTCGCTTACAGTTTCAACGGATTCTGTAGAATGACGCTCTTCAATTGATTCAGCCATTAAAAAATGTCCTTGTTTCTTGCAATGCTTCTACTAATTGATCTATATCCTCTTGAGTGTTATACATGGCTAACGATGCGCGGCAAATAGATGTTAGACCAAAGCGCTGTAATAAAGGCTGTGCACAATGAGTTCCCGCACGTATCGCAACCCCTTTTCTATCAATAAACATAGCGATATCATGGGCGTGAATCCCTTCAATTGTAAATGATATAATAGCTCCTTTATTGGGAGAATGACCATAAATACGCAATGACTCAACCATTTTAAGTTTTTCCTGCGCATAAGCTAAAAGGGATCTCTCATGGGCATGAATCGTGCTACGACCTTTCTCTTGTATATAATCAATAGCCGCAGTTAATCCAATAGCTTCAACGATAGGAGGAGTGCCTGCTTCAAAACGGTAAGGAGGAGCATTATAAAAAACCTTATCGGTTGTTACCTCCTCGATCATTTCCCCTCCCCCTTGAAAAGGACGCATTTCTTCTAACCTATCTTCTTTACCATACAAAACACCAATACCAGTGGGTCCATAAAGCTTATGACCTGTAAAGACATACCAATCACAATTGAGATCTTGCACATCAACGGTTAAATGTACTGCTCCTTGAGAACCATCAACAAGAACCGGAATAGAATTTTGATGTGCTAGTTTAATAATCTCTTTAACAGGAGGCACAGTTCCTAATATATTGGACATATGCGTTATAGCAACAAGCCGCGTTTTTTCGCTTAAAGCCTTTTGGAAATCTTCAATGTGCAGAACACCATTTTCATCGACAGGAACAAAAATAAGTTTAACACCTTTTTGTTCACGGAGAAAATGCCAAGGAATAATATTTGAATGATGTTCCATGATCGTTAGAACAATCTCATCACCTTCCTTGAGTTTTGGCATCGCCCAACCATAAGCAACAGTATTAATAGCTTCTGTTGCATTTTTCGTAAAAACAATTTCTTCAGCTTTTTGAGCATTTAGAAAAACACGAACGGTTTCACGAGAATTTTCATAGGATTGTGTTGCTATATTGGCTAAAAAATACATTCCCCTATGCACATTAGCATAACTATAGTGATAATAATTATTCATTGCATTGAGTACTGACATTGGTTTTTGGGCAGAAGCACTACTATCAAGATATGCTAATCGCTTTCCATAAACTTGATGGTGCAAAATAGGAAAATCACGCCGAATTTCTTCGACATTATAAGTAAATGTTTGTACGTTATTTTCCATTTTTTCTACCTTAAACATTTTTTTCAAGCCATTTACTAATGATATTCTCCAAAACGATTTGAATATTATCTTGCTTGATGTCATCAATGAGCTCAGAGATAAATCCTTTAATCAAAAGTGCTCGCGCCGTTTTAAATGGGATACCACGTGTCATAAGATAAAAAAGATAATCATGATTAATATTAGCAACTGTTGCACCATGACCACATGCAACATCATCAGCAAAAATCTCCAGTTCAGGCTTTGCATTAAATTCTGCATCATCTGAAAGAATAAGGCTATTACAAGCCATGCGTGCATCTGTTTTTTGCGCTTTTTGAGAAACACGTATTATTCCTTGGAAAACACCAACAGCCTTATCTGTAACCACATTGCGTATAATTTCGGTTGATGTTGATTTTTCTTCCACGTGACGAACAGTCATTGTAAGATCACTATGTGTTTGTCCTGATAATAAATTTATGACGCGTAATTGAAAATCAGATTCTTCTCCCTGTAATTCAATATCGATTTCTTGGCGATTTAATTGACTCCCTATATTAATGACATAAAGTGATAACTTCGCTCTTTGATCAAGAACAGCACAAAATCGACCAAATTGTGTAGAATTAAAATCACGATTGCGAATGAGAATCCACGTAACATCACTATCAGCAGCAACATTTAATGAAAATATTGAACTGACAAAGGTATCTTTATCATTGCCAACCTGATGTTCAATAAACATAACTTGACTATTTTTATCAACTTTTATATCCGAAAAAATATGAGATTGTCCCCCCATTTGTATATTTTGTAATTCAATGGGGATATTTAACTTTGTATTTTCAGGGATGTGAAAAAGCCAACCATCTGTAACAAAAGCTGTATTTAACTGTCCAATAAAATCTTCATCAGAAATGTTTTGATTTATCTGTACAGAATTATCTTCTAATGCGTCTGAAAGGCGTTTTACTGCAATGTTGTCTACCTTTGACTCTATCGATGTTTTTCCATTGTTTATGGAGAAAACAGCACTTTCTGAAAGCAATGCATCAACCAATTGATTGTCTTGAACTTTTGAAAAATTGCTAATAGACTTCAGTAAGGTACGCAGATTGGTATAATGCCAACTTTCGATTTTACGGGAAGGAAGCCGTGTCGTTTGAAACTGCTCAATAGTTTTCTTGCGGATTTCCTGTACAGCTTTATCACCAGGTAAGTGGTTTACATACTGATTAAAATTACTGAGTATATTTTCTTCAACCGCTAACAAGTTTTGCTGTGCATTCATATTTAATAACCTCAAACCGCTTCCCTAATAAGATCAGCATACCCATTTTCCTCTAAATAAAGCGCTAAGGATTTATCACCGCTTTTGATAATTTGTCCTTTATAAAGAACATGTACCGTATCAGGAATAATATAATTAAGCAGCCGTTGATAATGGGTAATCACCAAAAATGAACGTTTTGAATCCCGAAGTTTATTAACACCATCTGCAACAATTTTTAGTGCATCAATATCTAAGCCAGAATCCGTTTCATCTAAAATGCAAAGTGTAGGTTCAAGAAGTGCCATTTGTAAAATTTCAGCGCGTTTTTTTTCTCCACCTGAAAAACCTACATTTAATGGACGCTTTAGCATATCCATATCTATTTCAAGTTTGGCTGAAACTTCTTTAACACATTTTATAAATTCAGGAATTTTAAGTTCTTCGTCACCTCGCGCTTTGCGTTGAGAATTCATCGCAACTTTTAAAAATTCCATTGTTGCTACCCCTGGTATTTCCATTGGATATTGAAATGCAAGAAAAACACCATATGCAGCACGTTCTGCTGGATCCATTTCTAAAAGTGATTGTCCATTATAGAGAATATCTCCTTCTGTTATTTCATAATCATCACGACCAGCAAGCAAATAAGATAAAGTTGATTTTCCGGCTCCATTTTGTCCCATGATAGCGGCAACTTCTCCATCTTGAACTGTCAAGTTTAAACCACGAATAATTTCTGTATCGGTTTCAGCAACACGGGCGTGCAAATTTTTGATCTCTAACATAATTTAATCCTGTTTTGGCTGTTTTTCAGATATCAATGCGTATTATTTTACCTTAGCATCCATCTACTTTTGTAATTACCATAGAGGTCATTTTTAGCATTATGTGCTACCGTTACAGCCTTTTTACATAAAGTCTTCTATTTATCTAATTAAATAAAATTATCCAACACTACCTTCAAGGCTAATACTAATAAGCTTTTGTGCTTCGACAGCAAATTCCATGGGAAGTTTTTGAATGACCTCTTTTACAAAACCATTTACAATTAATGCGATAGCTTCTTCTTCGGGAATTCCTCTTTGCATAACATAAAAAAGTTGGTCATCAGAAATTTTTGATGTTGTGGCTTCATGTTCAAACTGAGCTGTTGCATTTTTTGCTTCAATATAAGGAACTGTATGCGCACCACAATCATTTCCGATTAACAAACTATCACATTGCGTAAAGTTACGCGCATTTTGTGCTTTTCGATGAGCTGTGACTTGTCCCCGATAAGTGTTATTTGAAAAACCTGCAGAAATACCTTTGGAAATAATGCGACTGGATGTATTCTCTCCCAAATGAATCATTTTTGTACCAGAATCAATTTGTTGATAACCGTTTGCAACAGCAATAGAATAAAATTCTCCACGCGCATTATTACCACGGAGTAAGCAGGATGGATATTTCCAAGTAATCGCAGAACCGGTTTCAACTTGTGTCCATGAAATTTTAGAGCTATCACCTCGACAATCTCCACGCTTCGTCACAAAATTATAAATACCGCCCTTTCCATCTTTATCGCCAGGATACCAGTTTTGTACTGTAGAATATTTAATCTCTGCATTTTCAAGGGCAATAAGCTCAACAACAGCAGCATGAAGTTGGTTTTCATCACGTTGGGGTGCTGTACACCCTTCAAGATAAGAAACATAGGAATCTTCAGCGGCGATAATCAATGTTCGTTCAAATTGGCCAGTGTTGCGTTCATTAATCCTAAAATAAGTTGAAAGCTCCATAGGACAACGAACCCCTTTAGGAATATAAACAAATGAACCATCTGTAAAGACAGCTGCATTTAAGGCCGCATAATAATTATCACTTATAGGTACAACTGTTCCTAAATATTCTTTAATAAGCTCAGAATGTTCAATAATCGCCTCTGAAATAGAACAAAAAATCACACCAGTACGTGCCAGCTCTTTTTTGAATGTTGTTACAACAGAAACAGAATCAAAGACTGCATCAACAGCCACCTGCCCCGATACAGACATACTGTCATCAAAAGTGGAGGGATCAGACTGTTTTCTTACTCCTGCCAAAATCTCTTGTTCTTTAAGGGGAATGCCAAGTTTTTCGTACGTTGCTAATAACTCAGGATCCACTTCATCCAAAGATTTTGGTCCTGTATGATTTTTTGGAGCAGCATAATAATAAAGCTCCTGAAAATCAATTTTAGGATATTCAAGACGCGCCCAATGAGGCTCTTGCATTGTCAGCCAACGGCGGTAAGCTTTTAAGCGCCATGTTAGCATCCATTCAGGCTCATTTTTTTTAGCGGAAATAAATTTGATAATATCCTCATTTAAGCCTTTTGGAGCTTTATCGGTTTCAATATTGGTTTCAAAACCATATTTATATTGGTCAACATCTATTTCACGTACTTGGCGTATCGTTTCTTGTACTGCCGGCATAAATTTTCTCCATTTTTTGGCGTCAAAAACCGGTAACTAAAGTCTTGTTTTTTACAAGATTAAAGTAAGCAAGTTATCTCCTAGGCTATAGGTAAAGCGCAAAAATTTCAATCAAACTTATTTTATTTTTAAATAATTCTAATTTTTATAACTTTCTGATGATAAATCTTCCCCTTTTTTCCTGCTTATAATTTGAGAAAAAAACGACAGAAAATCATCAATATCTTCAGAAGTTGTGCCACGCCCTAGCGAAATGCGAATGGCACCATTTGGAACATGATACCCCATTGCCTCCAACACTTTGCTTTGTTTTACTTTTCCCGAAGAACAGGCAGAGCCGGATGATAAAGAAAACCCTTCTAAATCAAAAGCAATTTGCATCGTTTCAGCTTTTATATTTTTCACGGTAAAGTAAGTTGTATTTGGCAAACGTTGAACTCTTTTGCCAAAAATCTCAACATTTTTACTTATTTTTTGTAGTCCAGCTTCTAATTTATTGCGTAAATATATTAACTGTTTTATTTCCTCCTGTGTGAAGCAATCAGTCATCGCTGCCCCAAAAGCAGCAATAAGGGGCAATGCTTCTGTTCCTCCACGGAGACCTTTTTCTTGTCCTCCTCCAATAATAAGAGGGTGTGGCATGAGAAGATTACCACATGAAACAAAAGCACCAATTCCTTTAGGACCGCCAATTTTATGGGCAGACAGTATAAAAAAGTCTCCTCCTAACTGATGAATATCCACAAAATTTTTATCTACATATTGTGTCAAATCAACTATAAGAGTGCCTCCTAAATCCCGAACAATAGCGGCGATTTCTGTTAACGGTTGAATAACACCCGTTTCACTATTTGCAGCTTGAATAGCAACAAGAGGTAAACCTTTTGTTTTATCGTGAACCGTTAAGAGTGATGTTAATTTATCTTGTTGTATGAGCCCATCTTGATCAACATCAATGACGCTTATCAATTCTTTAGAAAAACGTCCTCCCTCTGCAACAGAGGGATGTTCAGTCGCTCCAAGGTAAAGATGAGAAAATTTAACTTTTGCTTTCCCCATATTGTAAAAAGGTGTTAACAAAGTCATTGCGGCTTCACTCGCACCAGAGGTAAATACCACGTGATCTGGATCTGTTTTAAGATTTTCAGCGATTTGCCGACGGGACTTTTGCAACAAAGTTTTAGCGGCACGCCCTTCCTTATGAACCGATGATGGATTACCAAATATCTCTAAAGATTCCAGTAACGCTATCCGTGCCACTTTTTTGAGCGGTGTTGTTGCGTTATGATCAAAATATCGGCGTTTTATAACCATTTTACATCGCAATCATTAATCTTATGAATTGATTGAAAAAATAGCGCATTTTTCTTGAAAAGTGCACTAAAAAAAGAATATCTAATAATTATTTAAGAGATTCTATGGTAAAAGTCGACTAGGGTCAAAGAGAGCCTTTTATTGCATTAAGGAGCATTTTATGCCAGAAATTATTTTTAACGGTCCCGCGGGTCGGCTCGAAGGGCGTTATCAACCTTCACAACAAAAAAATGCACCCATTGCGATCATTTTGCATCCTCATCCCCAATTTGGTGGAACTATGAATCATAAAATTGTCTATGACCTCTTTTATATGTTCCAACAACGTGGCTTTACAACTTTACGTTTTAACTTTCGTGGTATTGGTCGTAGTCAGGGTGAATTTGATTATGGAATAGGAGAACTTTCAGATGCTGCTGCTGCTCTCGATTGGGTGCAGACACAACATCCAGACTCTAAAAATTGTTGGGTAGCAGGATACTCATTTGGAGCATGGATTGGTATGCAGCTTTTAATGCGCCGACCGGAAATTGAGGGATTTATCTCAGTTGCCCCTCAGCCTAATGTTTATGACTTTTCATTTCTTGCACCTTGTCCCTCTTCTGGACTTATCATTCATGGCGGTATCGATAAAGTTGCCCCTCCAAAAGATGTTCAAATACTTGTCGATAAATTAAAAACACAAAAAGGTATCATCATTACACAAGAAATATTGGAAGAGGCTAATCACTTTTTCAGTGGATGTCATGAAAAACTTATTGAACGATGTGCCCACTATTTGGATAACCATATCTCCAATGAACTTCTCGCTCCTCCTCCTGAAATACTTTCACTAACTTAGGAAAATACGATAGATTTATAAAAAATTAGCAAAAATCGTCTCTGATCATAACAAAGTAATTTTTTTAGTCTGCATTTAAAATTTTTCTAAATTTTATTTCAGGATAGAAATGAGAATAACAGAACACCTTTTTTCTATTACTAAGAAGTTTCTTTTTTAGCGTAAAAAGGAAATAATACCTGTATTATTATCTTTATACTACCAATATGTCTCTTTCTCTTGTGAGGTGTGCGTCAGTTATGATAGATAACGCATTAATAATTCGTTATATAATCGCCTATTATATACAATAAATGCACTCTTAAATTAGGAAATTAAATCTGTGTTTGCCTTTAAATCTGATTTTTTACACATTATGAGCGAACGTGGTTTTATCCACCAAATTTCAGATGAAAAAGGCTTAGATGATCTTTTTTCAAAAGAAACTGTAAGCGCTTATACTGGATTTGACCCAACAGCATCGAGTTTACATGCTGGAAGTCTTCTTCAGATTATGATGCTTTATTGGTTACAAAAAACGGGTCATCGCCCCATTGCTTTAATGGGCGGAGGGACCGGATTGATTGGTGATCCTTCTTTCAAAGACGAAGCGCGACGCCTTCTGACACAAGATGATATTGCTGCAAATATTGATGGTATTAAAAAGGTATTTGCTAACTATTTGACATTCGGTGACCGAGAAACCGATGCTTGTATTGTGAATAATGCTGAATGGTTATGCAATTTAAACTACTTAGAATTTTTGCGTGATGTAGGAAAGCATTTTTCTGTCAACCGTATGTTGTCATTTGATTCTGTCAGACTCAGACTTGAGCGTGAGCACTCTTTGTCATTCTTAGAGTTTAATTATATGATTCTGCAAGCTTATGACTTTGTTGAACTTTATAAACGTTATGGGTTGCGTATGCAAATGGGGGGCTCTGATCAGTGGGGCAACATTATTAACGGAATCGAATTAGGACATCGTTTAGGAACACCGCAATTATATGCGTTAACATCACCATTGCTGACAACCTCTTCCGGTGCCAAAATGGGTAAATCATTGAATGGGGCTGTATGGCTAAATGCGGATAAACTTTCACCTTATCAATTTTGGCAATACTGGCGCAATACAGAAGATGCTGATGTAACACGATTTCTAAAGCTCTATACTCCATTGCCGATGGATGAGATTCTTAAACTTTCTCTATTACAAGGAACTGAAATTAACGAAGCAAAAAAAATTCTTGCAACAGAAATTACAGCAATGTTGCATGGACGTGTTCTTGCTGATGCAGCAGCAGAAACGGCTCGCAAGACGTTTGAAGAAAAAACTCTGGGAGAAAATCTTCCAACTGTTGAAATTAATGCCTCAGAATTAAAAAAAGGTGTTGGATTGCTCACTCTTTTAGTACAAGCAGGACTCGCTAGATCGAATAGTGAGGCACGCCGACACGTTCAAGGTGGAGGTGTCCGTGTAAATGATCAAATTATTGAGGATGAAACACATCTTATTATTGAAAGGGATGTCAGTGCAGAAGGAACCATTAAACTTTCTTTTGGTAAGAAAAAACATGTTGTGATGAAACCAGTATAATCTTTTGCTGTTTTGTTTATGTTGTTCACGTCGAGCTTGTTCTTTCAATTCAATCGTTGTGATAGGGCGAATTTTGTTAGGGAAATAAAAGTCTCTTCAAAACGATAAAATTCTAGAGAGTTGAATAGTTCTTTTCTTCTGTGTACTCTGATATTTTATACCTGTTACACAAAAAAGAAAGATGAAAACAATGACAAGACCAATGAAAGGTGCTCTTGCTCCTGATTTTACTTTGCCGCGCGATGGAGGAGAGACAGTGTGTCTTTCTGACTTTAAAGGAAAGCCTGTTGTTTTATATTTTTATCCAAAAGATGACACCAGTGGTTGCACAAGTGAAGCACTTGATTTCACAAAATTAAAGATGAAATTTGATGAAATCGGTGTTGCTGTTATTGGAATCTCTCCAGATAATGTAAAAAAACATGATAAATTTAAAATAAAACATGAACTTGATGTCATCTTGGTTTCTGATGAAGAAAAAACGACCCTCGAAGCTTATGGTGTTTGGGTTGAGAAAAGCATGTATGGACGCAAATATATGGGAGTTGAACGGAGCACTTTTTTAATTGATGCAAATGGAATAATAGTAGAAGAATGGCGCAAAGTAAGCGTATCTGGGCATGCTGAAAATGTTTTAGCTACTGCAACACTTTTATATCATAATGGTAACTTGTAAATTGAGTGTTTGATTTACCTTCAAAAGCAAAAGTTATTCTCCCTAATTGATTTTAGTTTTTCAACGGATTCAATTTTTACAATATATTGATTTATAAGGATAATGAATTGTTTTACATTTATATTAGTCCCCCGAATATCGCAAAATTTTCTGATTTCAGATTCTTCCTATCACTTGCAATATCATAAGCAGAATTAGCGTGTGAGAAAAAGTTGAAGAAAGGAACAAGAAAATCCCCCTTTAAACCTTTAAAGTATCAAAGGCTATATAACATCACAGCATCCATAAAACGAACAGCTTAAGAAAAAATCTACATGGCTTGAAGGAAGGATATGTAATTAACGAATATCCTCAATTTTTTTGTCTTTTCCATAAATGCGCCGTGCGAGTGCTGCCTCTATAAATGCATCTAAATTACCATTAAGTACGGATTGTGGATCCGTATTTTCAATTCCTGTACGCAAATCTTTGACAAGCTGATAGGGTTGAAGAACATAAGATCTAATTTGATGTCCCCATCCGATTTCTGTTTTAGAAGATTCAGTAGCATTGGTTTCTTCTTCTCTTTTTTTAAGCTCTTCTTCATAAAGCCGTGCACGCAACATCGACCAAGCCGTAGCGCGATTTTTATGTTGAGAACGCTCTGTTTGACATTGAACAACAATACCCGTTTTTATATGTGTGATGCGAACAGCAGAATCTGTCGTGTTAACATGTTGTCCTCCTGCTCCAGATGCACGATATGTATCAATACGCACATCTGCCTCTGAAACATCAACTTCAATATTGTCATCAATAACTGGATAAACCCAAATGCTTGCAAAAGAGGTATGGCGCTTTGCATTCGAATCAAATGGAGAAATCCGCACTAAGCGATGAACACCTGATTCTGTTTTTAACATTCCATAAGCATTATGCCCTTTTACAAGAATAGTCGCTGACTTTATTCCTGCTTCTTCTCCATCATGAATTTCTAAAATTTCAACCTTCATTTCATGCTGTTCAGCCCATCGCATATACATACGTAAGAGCATAGAAGCCCAATCTTGGCTTTCTGTTCCCCCTGCTCCAGCATGAACTTCTAAATAGGTATCATTCGGATCTGCCTCTCCTGAAAGAAGTACGTCAATTTGCCTTTTATCTATCTCATTTTTAAGATTACGTATTGATCTTTCTGCATCAGCGATAATTTCCACATCACTTTCTTCTTCGCCCATCGCAATAAGCTCAATGCATTCTTCAAGTGTTTTTGTAAATGATAAAAGACCATTGATTGAATCATCAAGACGTTGACGCTCACGCATCATATCCTGTGCTCGTTGTGCATCATCCCATAATGATGGATCTTCCGCTTTTTGATTAAGATATTCAAGACGCTTTAGTGATTGATCCCAGTCAAAGATGCCCCCTTAGCAATTGTATTGCTTTCTGGATTTCATCAACTAATGTTTCTATTTCTGCTCGCATAATTTAACACCGTATTTTTAAAAACTCTTTTTGGTTGTGTCTCTTAGCATTTTATACAAATTTAATAGCTGCTATCAGAAAATGGTACAGTTCTATCACTCTATTTATAGAACCGACATTGTAAAAAAGAGATAAAAACCATGACTCATGGCAAAAGGAGATTTTGTCGATTAATACAGCCCACCTGTCCCACTTTCAAGTGCTTTGTTGACTTGTGGAGAAGTCGTTACTGCAGGAACACCTTCTTGAAAAGAATTTGTACTCCCAATAACTTGATATATATCAGCAGGCCCAGTCCCTGGTTTAAATGCTTCTATAATGACATCTTGATCTCCTCTTTCGGCAAGCATTCCTGTTTTCCGATTAATTGGCATTAAAATCATACCTTTTGGCATCTTAAAGGGAACATCTGGCTTCCCTTTAAGAGCATCTGCCATAAAATCACCAAAAATAGGTGCAGCTAATGAACTTCCTGTTCCATTATATCCTAACGGAGCTGGTTGATCATAACCGACAAAAATACCAACGACAATGTCAGGAGTAAATCCCATAAACCAGACATCCTTAGAGTCATTGGTTGTTCCTGTTTTAGCGGCAATATGTCGATTAAGATAACGTAAACGTGCCGCAGTACCACGCTGAACAACCCCTTCCATCATCGATGTAATTTGATAAGCCGTCATAGGGTCAAGAACTTGATCTCGCTCATCAATCAATGTGGGTTCACTTTGATTATTCCATGAATTCGTATTACAATTTTCGCAAATACGATCATCATGACGATAAATTGTCTTCCCATAACGATCTTGAATTCTGTCTATCAGAGAAGGTTTAATAGAGCGTCCGCCATTGGCAATAACGGAATAAGCTGTAACCATTCGTAATACTGTTGTTTCGCCAGCCCCTAAAGCCATGGGAAGATAAGGCTGCAATTTATCTACGATCCCAAAGCGTTCTGCATATTCAGCGACAAGAGGCATTCCCATATCATTGGCAAGCCGTATTGTCATAAGATTACGAGAACGCTCAATACCATAACGCAACGTTGAAGGTCCTGCAAAGGTACCCCCATAATTTTTGGGTTGCCAAACTTCACCATTATATTGACGAACTTCAATGGGGCCATCTAAAACAACGGATGCTGGTGTATATCCGTTGTCAAGAGCTGCTGCATAAACAAAAGGCTTAAAAGCAGACCCCGGTTGGCGATAAGCTTGGGTTGCACGATTGAATTCAGATGCGGCAAAAGAAAATCCTCCCACCATAGCAAGAACGCGCCCTGTATGAGGTTCCATAGCAACAATTGCACCTTCAACCTTTGGAATTTGTTGTAAACGATAAGTGTTGTTTGTATTGGATAGTTTTTCAACAAAAATGACATCCCCAACTTGCAGAACATGAGATAAGCTCTGAACAGTTTTTCGATAACCATTTTCTTTTACAACATGGAGTGCCCATTTTGAATCAGCTTCAGATAAAACAGCAATTTCCCGTTTTTTTGATAATATACCTGAAGCTTCGCGCTGTGGCTGTAAACCAATCTCTACTTTATTGAGATTAGTAGAAAGAACAACAGCTAAACGCCATTCAGGAACATCACTTAGCCCTGTGATATCTGCAAGTTCTGTCCCCCAATCACCTTTCTCATCAATATGCGCATAAGCTCCACGCCATCCTTGCGCATGATCAAATCTAATTAATCCATCGTGCAAAGCACGTCGCGCAATAAGTTGTAAATGCGGATCAAGCGTTGTACGAATGGAAAGCCCACCTTCATAAAGTGTTTTAGCCCCATAGCGATGTATTAAACGACGCCGTACTTCTTCAGTAAAATAATCAGCCGCAAAAACATAGCTATCACTCCCACGTATTGTCGCTCCTAAAGGTTTAGCTTTCGCTTTTTCACCTTGTTCACGCGTTACATATCCATTTGCAATCATCCGGTCTATAACCCAATTACGCCGATCAATAGCACGTTGTGTATTCTTAAATGGATCATAATTTGCTGGTCCTTTTGGAAGAGCAGCCAAATAAGCACATTGTTCTAGCGTCAGGTCATTGACGGATTTATTGAAATAGGTCAATGAAGCAGCAGCTATGCCATAAGTGCCACGACCCAGATAAATTTCATTGAGATAAAGTTCGAGAATATGATCTTTTGAATAAGTTTTCTCAATACGCATTGCTAAAATAGCTTCCTTAAATTTACGTTCTAACGTTGTTTCTGAACTTAAAAGGAAGTTTTTAGCGACTTGTTGCGTTATAGTTGATGCCCCCTCTGGACGTCTTCCAGAACCAATATTACGAATATTATTGATCAAAGCTCGAGAAAGTCCTTCAGGATCTAAACCAAAATGATGATAAAAGTTTTTGTCTTCAGCTGAAATGAAAGCATTTATAACAAGCTTTGGTATTGATTGAATCGGTAAATAGAGGCGATGTTTTGTTGCAAACTCTGCCATAAGACGGCCATCAGAAGCATGGACACGGGTCATTACCGGCGGCTCATAAAGTGAAAGAACTTCATAATCAGGGAGTGCATTTGCTTGACCACTGGTCATAACACCCCACGTTATTGCACCATAAAGTCCAATAGCAATAAAAAAACGAAGAAGATATCTTAAAAAAATCATCATAAAAACGGCTATCGCTTTCTTAAGAATTAATTAAAGAAAAAATACGTTACTTCAAACACACCAAGTGGATATCACCACAAGATTGAGATCAAGAGAAATTGTTTTCTATCTTTTATTTATACCAGGGTACACTAGAAGCCCATATTGATACTCTATTTTCTCATAAATTTAAAGAGGCTGTATCATTTTCTGCCTATAATCAGCAAATTGACGAATAGAATGAGCAATAGAGGCTGCCATTTGTTTTCTCCAATGAGGATCATTTAATAACTTTTCATCCTCTTTATTGGATAAATAACCTATCTCTATCAAGACTGAGGGTATATCTGAAGCTCTTAAAACTTGAAAATTAGCATACCGATGTGGGTTATTAATCAAGTTAATATGATTCTTTGATAAACTTGAAATAACACTATTTGCAAAATTAACCGAAAATGTATGTGTTTCACGTCGTGTAAGATCCATCAAAATATCTGTAACTTCGAGCGTTTCATCTGCAGGCAAACCATCAAGCAAATCAACTTTATTTTCATTTTCAGCTAAAGATTTTGCAATGGCATCAGAGGCTTTATCTGATATGGTATACACTGTGGCACCGCGAAGAGAATGTAGATCAATCGTATCTGCGTGAATAGATATAAAAAGATCAGCATCAAACTCTTGCGCTTTTTTAACTCTTTCACTTAGTCTTAAAAAAATATTGGAATCTCGTGTTAAAGCAACGGTAATATGAGAATCCTTTTGTAATTCGTCTCGCAATGCACGCGCAAAGTCTAAAGTCACATCTTTTTCTAAAATTCCAGTAACACCCCGTGCACCGCCATCAATACCACCATGACCAGGATCAAGAACAACACGGAAATTATATGCTGGCATTAACTGTGTTTTTGTATCAAAATTGCTTCTTTGCTGTTTTTTTAATATCTCATCAAATTTTTCTTGTGTACTTTTACGAATATCAATCAGCAACTGCCATAAACCATTATTTAATTTTTTTACGACATTTTTTTCAACCACAAAAGCCGTTTTACTTGTCAAAATAATGCGTGAAGTCTGTATGTCAGAGAAAGCATAACGCACATCTGAAAGCATAACGGATAATGTATTCCGTTTCTTTAAAGGCGTATTTTGCATCGAAAAGTCAATTGTAGGTAAATTGATAACCAAACGTGCGGGCCTGTCAAAAATCTGTAAACGAACATTTGGTTTTGAATTAAAAACCGCAATAATACGCGTATGAATACTATCACCAATGGTTCGAAAATTAATAAGTCTCAGAGGATCTGCGGCTTGAACACTAGTTTGGAGTAGCAAAAAAGATAATAAAAAGTATGTGACGAGCACAATAACATCCCCATAAGCTGTTTTCAGCTTTTTGGTAAAAAAAACTCTTATCATAAGCAAAATACTCTACATTACCTTTGTAATAATTTATCTTGGTTACATAAAACGATACACCAATTTATTATCTATTTTTCAATAAAAGCTAAATAAACACCTCAAAACGAAATTAAGGTCATAAAGATATTATAATTATACATGATTTACATTGTTACTTGCCAAACGCATGATATCAACATAAAAGAATATTTATGCTTCCTAGCTGATAATAGTCATCTAAATTATCTGTAACTCATATTAAGTTGTCTTTAGAAGTTTTTTGTCTATTATGCGTTGAGACTTTTTTATGGATGAAAAATTTCTATGTTGTAACATTAGGATTGCATTACTTAAGATTCGTTGGTTCGGATATCCGAACTGTTTTAAAGATTATTTTACCGGAGACTTTTAAGAAAATATGAGTCATAAAAAACAGATGGAAATAATGATGAGAAATGGTGTAAATGCAGTCATGCCTTTGCACGTGGTGTTTCGTCCTGTTTTTCTGGTACCTCCCTTTTATGGCAGACAGCCTTTTATGTTTACGAATAGTTATGGCATTCGTTTGAATAAAATTGTGCATGTCGCCTTCAGGATATTAACTTATGTCAAACAAAATGCTTATAGATGCCTCCCATCCGGAGGAAACACGTGTTGTTGTTGTTCACGGCAACAAAATTGAAGAACTTGATTTTGAATCAGAACATAGAAAACAGCTCAAGGGGAATATTTATCTCGCACGTATTACGCGTGTAGAACCGTCTCTCCAAGCGGCTTTTGTTGAATATGGTGGAAACCGACATGGTTTTTTAACATTTTCTGAAATTCATCCTGATTATTATCAAATTCCTATTGCTGATCGCCTTGCTCTTCTTGAAGAAGAAGAAAAAGAAGCTGTAGGAGAAAATTCTGTAGATACCTTTACGGAAGAAGCAACTAAAAATAAAAAACGCTCCAGAAGAACAAAAAAAAGTGAAAAAAACAATATTATAGCAGCCGATATTGAAAATGATATCACATCTGAAGCGATAATAATTGATAATACAGAAGAAGCATTAAATGCCAATATCTCTTATGATGAGATTGAAATGGTCGGTGCTGAGGACATCCGTGAAGAGCTCCCGATTTATCAAAGAAAACAAGGGCGCCAGTATAAAATTCAAGAAGTCATTAAACGACGTCAAATTTTGTTGGTACAAGTTATCAAAGAAGAGCGTGGTAATAAAGGTGCTGCCCTTACAACATATCTATCTCTAGCTGGTCGTTACTCTGTTCTAATGCCCAACACAGCACGTGGTGGTGGTATTTCACGAAAAATTACGAACGTACAAGACCGTAAGCGTCTTAAAGAAATCGTAAAAGAATTAGCCGTTCCAAAAGGTATGGGCGTTATCTTACGAACCGCTGGTGCCAATAGAACAAAAGCTGAAATTAAACGTGATTATGAATATCTTATGCGGTTATGGGATACTATTCGCACTTTGACACTCGAGTCAACGGCGCCATGCCTTGTCCATGAAGAAAGCAATCTCATCAAGCGTTCTATACGAGATCTTTATAATAAGAACATTAGTGAAATTCTTGTCTCTGGAGACCAAGGATATCGTGAAGCGAAAGACTTTATGCGTATGCTCATGCCAAGTCATGCAAAAGTTGTGCAACCTTACCGTGATCCTACGCCCATTTTTGCAAGAAATAATATTGAAATTCAACTTGATAAAATGTTGCAACCACAGGTTTCTTTAAAATCTGGTGGTTATCTTGTTATTAATCAAACAGAAGCACTTGTTGCTATTGACGTAAATTCTGGCCGCTCTACGAAAGAATTCTCTGTCGAAAAGACAGCCTTACAAACTAACCTTGAAGCTGCTGAAGAAGTAGCGCGGCAATTACGCTTGCGTGACCTTGCTGGTTTAATTGTGATTGATTTTATTGATATGCTTGAAGAACGCAATGTGAAGCTGGTCGAAAAAAAATTAAAAGATTGTTTAAAAAACGATCGTGCTCGTATTCAAGTAGGTCATATTTCACACTTCGGCCTTTTAGAAATGAGTCGTCAACGTATTCGCATATCGGTTTTAGAAAGTACGACACAGCCCTGCCCACATTGCGCAGGAACAGGAAATATACGTTCTGAATCATCAATTGCGTTACATGTCATGCGCTCAATTGAAGAATATCTTCTTCATAATTCGCAACATAATATTATCGTGCGCACCCCCGTAGCAACAGCGCTTTATGTATTAAATCATAAACGCAATATTCTTGTTAATTTAGAAGCTCGCTTTAAACTTAATATTAGTATTGAAGCAGATGATAGTATTGGAAC
>NZ_JBHIOZ010000009.1:17725-19191 GCF_042195805.1 Bartonella sp. AP57NXGY
AAAAACCTACAACCAGTCCGGTGCGTAAAACTAAAACAAAAAAAGCAGACAAAGCTATTCATGAGGTAGAAGATAAAGCTCTTGAAAAGAGTAAAAAATCAACACGTGGAACACGTAAAAAATCATCTTCTAAAGAGACAACGCAAATACAAAAAATATTAGAGCAAGAAACTGTAATCGAGATGGAGAAAGTTATCGAAACCTCTCCTTCCCAAATTGAAGAAACAATTAATCAACCCGTTGTTATTTCATCAACGCCTAATGATTCTTCCAAAACTGAACGTATTGGTTGGTGGAAACGCAGAATTCTTTCGAAAAATTAAGGATTAAAAAAACCGCCACAGAAAACTGTGGCGGTTCAAATAAACAATTATAGAAAACGTTTTGACCAACTTTTATGGTGTGGTTTTATTACTTTTGTTTCGCTTTTTCTTGCTCAGCCCGCATACGCTCTTCAATTTCTTTTTGCTTTGATTGAATAGCTTGCTGCAGCTTTATTTGTTCTTGTTGGAAATCTTTTTCCTCCATACCAGGACCGGTATAGGCTGCTGTAAACCCATTAAGAGAAAATTCAATAGGATTAGCTGAACCACGAAAATTAACTGTGGTTACAACCATTTTTGTTCCACTTTTCATAGCTGCTATAAGCTTATCATCTAAGACATCATTAGCAATACAACTTGGTCCATTACAAATAATATAAGGAATTTTTTTAGAGAACTCGTCACCAATTTTAATGTGAACACCTTCTGGCAAAAAACGACCTGTAGGTACTTGAATACCTATACGTTTCTCATTTTGCTTCCCTTTTATTTCAACAAGATTAAAAGCCGTTAAAGGTTGTCCCGTATTCGATAATACAGTATTCATTGTATTACAAATATCAACATCATGCTGCTTACTGCAAACTTTGTACCAACCTTGTGATAAAGTTTGCGCATTTGCAGAAATACCAGCTATAAGAAAAAGGGTAGCGGCTCCAACTAATACTGAAACAGCAGAATAAACATTTTTATGCGACATGATTAAGTTAATCCTTTCAACGCGCTCTTAAGTAACTTCAAAAAAATATTAAATATAATTCCAACTTAATTTATTAAATTATAATGAAATAACAATTAATTTTACTATTTTTACTTCAATATAAAAAAAAAAGTCAAATTTAGAGAAAAAATACGACGAGCCATTCTAATTTTTATACACTCATATCATTTCCCCTCTTCAACACATTGGTATTTGATGCAATCTATCCATAAAACACCTCTGTGCATTTAAACTAAGATTACACAAACGAATCAATATTGCAATATTAATTAAAATAAACTCTGATACTACTCTAAAAAACTTACTAATTAAAATTTTTACATTTATTACTCTTCATGTTAAGCTTATAGAACCTTTGCAACAGGTGTTGCAATGCATGAAGCTCTAAAATATCAGATAAATTTTACTGTTTTCCTTGTGTG
>NZ_JBHIOZ010000009.1:19291-46678 GCF_042195805.1 Bartonella sp. AP57NXGY
CCTTGTGTGATACACAAAAACAAAATCATCTACGATATTATTGAAACATTTAATGAATTAAAACCACTGATTGTCTAAAATTTCTGCATAATTGTAAGAGAGCTTTTTGCTAATGAACAATTTTCTGCCCTTGTTTACAAAATAATAGTGATACGCTTTTGTAATAAAAATTTTATATTCCATAGCGTTTAACTAAACAGTTTAGTTTAAAAATACGCTACTAAAGAAGTGCTTTTTTCTTAATTAAACAACACATTTTCTTAGAGAGAAAATCTATAACTGCTGAAAATATTTTATTTATAAAAAACTTTCTTAAAATATAATAACATATTAATTTATAATAATAATTTATCTTTTTTCTATTTCTATATTGTATGAAAGATCCTAATAGCGCAAACCTCTCTTATGTTGAATCAATAAAATTTATCCACTTGTACATCACAAGCGGAGTTAGTTTTATAGATAAACTACTGAACAAAGGAAACCCTCCCTATGAATCATCTCACGTGCCTAAAGCCATAATAAATTTATGCTCATATATTAAACATCTATTATTGCACTTCTGTACAAATATCATCTCTCAGTTTTATAACGTGAATAAAAAATATAGCTTTTATCAATTTCTTTTAAGTTATTTCTTAAATAAAAGAATCTACTAAAATGATAAATTCTTTTCATCTTTCATAATATCAAAGATATAAATCGTTAATGATTTAAGTTTTAAGAAAAAATGAATTCAAAGTATCATTTTGTTTCCCTATATAACACAATTTAGAGCTATAAAATATTTCTCTTATCGTATTAATGAAACAATATTTATGATATGAGATGTATCGTCATTAAAATAATTAATCAGATAAAAATAAAAAACTACAAGCACAAAAAATTATGCATAAAAAGAAAACATAAAAAAGATATATGATTTTATTATTTAATATATATATTAAATCTTATATGATAAGAACAATAGATAATATCTTATGTGCATAAAATTACTTTATTATAAATAATAATTAAAAACAAAAAATTAAAATATATTTTAACTATTATTTAGTATATAATCTTAATTTCTCTGTATTTATATGAGTAAATTTTTAATTGAATAATTCTTGAACATGAAAACGTATACGATCTATAATATTCTTTTTCTTGTTTGGAAGCATTATATTATGTACTTCTTTAATGGTATTACAAAGCTTAGGTGCACTTTTTACAAACCAATTATCTTCTGTAAGACTATTTTTTATATCGTCAAATATTTGTTTTTCATAACTATAAGAGCCATCTGTTAATAATTCTTTAATATCCCTGACTAAACTAGGACTTATTGAATTATTTGCGCCTTTAGCCCAACTAAAATCTTTATCTTTCCAATCAAAATCTTTGCGCAAAATAGCACCTATATCACTTTGCAATATATCCGCTAACGTATTGCAAGCAATAATAAATATGAGATAATTTTTCATTATCTCATCATCACCTCCACTTTTCTCATTCATTCCCCATTCATTAAACGTTTGAGTTTTTTTTAAATAATCTTTTGCTTTAATCAACTTTTCTTCATACTCCCCTACTTCATACTCTCTCGCTATATGTATTCTAGAGATAATTTTTTGTTTTTTTTCAGCTAGATCCTGTAATTTCGAACCAAGATTATAATATTCATCCTTCAGAGTTTTCAGTTTTTTATATAACTTATTCCGTTCCTGTAAACGCTCATAGTATTCTGCTTTAGAAATATTTTTTTCCCAAATATCCAAATGAGATATACTTTCTTCAATAAATTGTATGCTCTCTTTAATATTCTTTCTTTTGTTTTTTAAATGTTGGTATTGTTCATCAGAAGATAACTCAGCATAAGCGTTTTTTACGCCATATATCAAAGTGAGTAATAAAAAGACGATAGTTAGACACTTTTGTAATGAAGAAAGCATGCTATCTTTATCTAAATTCTTTCTAAAAAATTTACAGGAGCTTATTAGCTTATTATATTGAAAGTGCTATTTATTGCAGTTAAACCGTCTAATCTATTTTCTTCATTATATCAATACGTATATAATAAAAACCAAATAAATATATAAGGGCTCTTTATTATAAACTTAAATTTTATTCTTATACAAAATCAATAACTGTTTGTTTTTATAGAATGATTTTATAAAAATGAGTAATAATTCTAAAATAATAAAGAAATTTTTTAAACAGAATGTTGTTCTGCCATTTCGACAAGCTGTGTTATAATATTCGCTGCTCCAACAAGCCTTTCATCCGCTGTGGACCAATCACGAATAAGAGCAATACTTTGATCTGGTCGGATTTTTGCCATTGAACCTTGTTTTCCCACCCACTGAACAAGAGCAACACTATTTGCGAAATAGTTATTACGAAACTGTATGACAATCCCCTTTGGTCCTGTATCTAATTTTTCTACATGCGCTTTTCGACACAATGTTTTGATATAAAAGACTTTAAGAAGGTGTTGAACCTCAAGGGGTAAAGGACCAAAGCGATCAATTAACTCCGCTGCAAATTCATCAATTTGTTCTAAATCATCAAGTTCTGTTAAACGACGATAAAGTCCCATACGTAACGATAAGTCAGGCACGAAACTTTCTGGTATCATCACTGTTGTACCAAGGGAAATTTGAGGTGACCATTGCTTATCTTCATTTAGCTCTCCATCTTTTAATTCAGCAACAGCTTCTTCAAGCATTTTTTGATAGAGTTCAAATCCAACTTCTTTGATATGCCCCGATTGCTCTTCACCTAAAAAATTGCCTGAACCGCGGATATCCATGTCATGGCTTGCCAATTGAAAACCGGCCCCTAAGGTGTCAAGAGATTGTAACACTTTAAGACGGCGATCAGCAGCAATTGTTAAAACTTTACCAGCAGGAAATGTAAAGAGAGCATACGCACGTTGTTTTGAACGTCCTACCCTACCACGTAACTGATAAAGGGCAGAAAGACCAAACATCTCAGCACGATGCACAATTAGGGTATTGGCTGTTGGAATATCAAGACCTGATTCAATAATGGTTGTTGAGAGCAGCACATCATATTGTCCATCATAAAATGCATTCATGATATCATCAAGTTGTCCAGCCGGCATTTGTCCATGAGCCACAACGAATTTCAGTTCTGGCACATGTGTTTTGAGATATTCTTCTACAAAAGCCAGATCAGAAATACGAGGACAAACATAGAAACTTTGTCCACCACGATAATATTCTCGAAGCAGGGTCTCTCGTATAACAAGTGCATCAAAGGGTGAAATAAAAGTACGAACCGCCATTCTATCAATGGGGGGGGTTGTTATCAATGAAAGTTCACGTACACCCGATAAAGCTAACCCTAAAGTGCGTGGTATGGGAGTTGCTGAAAGTGTGAGAACATGAATATCACTTTTAAGCTCTTTTAAACGCTCTTTGTGTTTGACACCAAAATGCTGTTCCTCATCAATGATAAGAAGACCTAACCGTAAAAAATTAACTGCATCACTTAATAATGCATGGGTTCCAATGACAATATCGATTGTACCATCTGAAACACCTTTTTTTACTCGTGCAAGTTCTTTCGCTTTTACAAGCCTCGAAGCATGTCCAATTTTAACCGGTAATCCTTGAAAACGCGAAATAAATGTTTTGTAATGTTGACGTGAAAGCAAAGTTGTCGGTACAACAACAGCAACCTGATATCCATTTAATGCTGCAACAAAAGCACTTCGAATGGCTACTTCAGTTTTTCCAAAACCAACATCACCGCATATCAAGCGATCCATCGGCTTGCCTGAGGCTAGATCGTCCAAAACAGCATCAATTGCATTCATTTGATCTTCCGTTTCTTCATAGGGAAAGCAAGCAACAAACTCATCAAATGGTCCAATTGGTGGAAGTAAAGCAGGCGCAGCACGAGTCATACGCTCTGCAGCTATACGGATTAATTGCCCTGCCATTTCCAATAAATGTTTTTTAAGCCGAGCTTTACGTGCCTGCCAAGCAACACCTCCTAATTTATCTAAAGTTACCTCTGTTCCTTCTGAGCCATAACGTGAGAGAAGCTCAATATTTTCAACAGGTAAAAAGAGTAAATCACCTCCAGCATATCTAATTTCAAGGCAGTCTCGTAAAATTCCAGTGGTTCTGATGGTTTTAAGACCAACAAATTGGCCAATACCGTGGTCGATATGCACAATAATATCACCAGAATTTAAAGCAGAAATTTCAGAAATAAAATTTGTATTATTCTTACGCCGCTTTGGCGATCTTATAAAACGATCGCCAAGGATATCTTGCTCTGCTATAATAGCCAAATCTTCAGCCACAAAACCATGTTCTATCATGATAACAGCTGCTAATATGCGATCCCGAGGTGTTGCTTTGACAGTTTGCAAAGATTTTGCAACATCTATTTTTTTCAATCCATGCTCATCGAGAACTTGTAACAAACGATTGAGAGATCCTTCACTCCAACACGCTAAAAGCACTTTTTTACCAGCAGCGCGTAAAGATGCGATATGATCAATAACACTTGAAAAAACATTTTTTTCCTGCGCATTACGCTCTTTTACAAAATCATATCCCTGTTTAACATGTGCGTGAATAATAGTTTGTTCCAAACTTTGTGGAACATTAAAAGGAGAAAAATCAATACGCTGTGAAGATTGTTGCGCACCTTCCAAAACACGCTCTGGCGTTAAATAAAAAAGACTAGGATCTATTGGATGATAAGAAGTAGAATTTTTTTCATCACTTTCGCGCTCTTTGCGCGCATTATAATAGTCTTCAATAAGACGATAGCGCTCAATGAAGACTTCTTCTATGAGATGCTCAAAAACTATCGGTAAGTTGCCACAATGATCAAAAAAGCTATCAAGGTTTTCATAAAAAAATGGAAGCCAATGTTCCATACCGGCAAAACGCCGACCTTGAGAAATTGCTTCATAAAGCATGTTATTTTTTTGTGATACACCAAATGTACGGGTATAATTGCTTTTAAAACGACTGATGCGTTCTGGTGTAAGAACAACCTCACTCATTGCCTGTAATAAAAGTTCAGTTTTTTGGCCTGTTGTCCTTTGACTTTCTGGATCAAATACGCGGATACTTTCTAGGGTATCTCCAAAAAAATCAAGGCGTAAAGGTTCAACATCCATCGGAGAAAAGATATCAAGTATTCCTCCTCTTACAGCAAACTCACCAACATCACGGACAACCGTAACGCGTTCAAAACCATTGGTTTCTAGAAATTGAATAAGATTTCCCATGTTATTGCGCTGGCCAACACGTGCGTGAATAAGCTGAGCTTCTATCATTTCACGAGGAGGCAACTTTTGCATAATTGCATTTGCTGTTGTTAATATAATTGCAGAATATGGATCTTTCCGTAAATTTGCTATGTGTGCCAATGTTGATAGTCGACGTGCCATAACAGCAATTCCTGGTGATACGCGATCATAAGGCAAACAATCCCATGCAGGAAATTGAAGTACGGGTAAATTGGGTTCAATAAAATTTAAAACTTGTTGTAAATGCGCAATTTTTGTTCCGTCACGGACAACATAGATGAGCGGTTTACCTTGTGCAATTTCTGAACTTAATTTAGCAAGCGCAAAGGCTTCAAATCCATCAGTAACGCCATCTAAAATCATACGAACAGAATTATTTTTTGGAATAACAATTTTTTTAAATATAGGCATCGGGATTAATAACTTAAGCAAGTACGATAATTGGCAATATCACGGAAAAGTGGACTATCAACTTCAGAGGGGGGCAAAATTTCTCCAGTAATCCATGTGAGTAAATCACGATCATCAAAAGACATAATATACTCAAGCTCAGAGAGCGTTCTATCATTCATCCCAGTAATATGAGCATCGACATAATGTCCAAAAATGAGATCCATTTCACGAATACCGCGATGCCATGCACGAAAAATCAATCGACGACGACGAGCATCTAATTGATTTTTGTCAACGACAAAAACTGTCATAAAAAATCTCCTTTAATAAAGTAATATAAACTATTCAATTAGTCGTATAAAATTTTTACCTTGCTTTAAGGAAGTTCTATAATCTTTTGTTCTTTAAGTGTAATTCGACGATGCATTTGCTTAGCCAAAGCGTAATTATGTGTTGCAATAAGAGCAGAAAGACCAGACTGACGAACAAGGATAGATAAAGCTTGAAAGACATAAGCTGAAGTTACTGGATCAAGATTTCCTGTAGGTTCATCAGCCAAAAGAACCGAAGGGCCATTTGCTACTGCACGTGCAATAGCAACACGTTGTTGTTCTCCTCCCGATAACTCTGAGGGACGATGGTTCGCACGATGAGAAACACGCAGATACGTCAATAATTTGCGCGCACGATCTTCTGCTATAGATTTTTTTAATCCTGCTATCATTTGCGGTATCATGACATTTTCTACCGCCGTAAACTCTGGAAGTAAATGATGAAATTGATAAACAAAACCAATATCATTTCGTCTTATAGCTGTTCGCTCACTATCAGAGCGCTTTGCACAAGAAACACCCCGTAACATCACATCACCAGCTGTTGGTTTTTCTAATAATCCAGCAATATGAAGAAGTGTTGATTTTCCAGCACCAGATGGTGCAACAAGTGCGACAAGCTCTCCACGATTAAGAATAAAATTCGCTTTATCTAAAACAATGAGTGGCTTATGACTCTCGAAAAAGTGTCTTTCAATCTCTACAAGCTCTAAAATAGCTGTCATTATTCATACCTCAAAGCTTGTACGGGATCTAGCTTAGCAGCACGCCATGCCGGAATGAGAGCAGCAAGAAACGACAAGAATAAAGCCATCATAGCAACCAAGATGGTCTGTTTCCACTCAATTTGTGCAGGCAATTTTGTTAAAAAATAAAGTTGAGGATTAAAAACGTCGACATTAAATAACCAAGATATAAAATCTTGGATATGATTAATATTCGCGGTCGCGATAACACCTAAAACTAAACCCAATATAGTTCCAATAAAACCAATCATCATTCCTGTAATGATAAATATACGCAAAATCGCACTCTGTTGAGCCCCCATCGTGCGTAAAATTGCAATATCATGACTTTTATCTTTTACAAGCATAATCAGCCCTGAAATAATATTTAAAGCAGCAACAAGAACGATCAGAGAAAGAATGAAAAACATAACATTTCGTTCAATCTGTAAGGCTGAAAAAAAAGCCTGATTGCGTGTACGCCAATCAATTAAATAGACCTGTTGTTCAACTACTTTTTCTACAACAGGTTTTATTTGATCAACAGCATCAGGATCATTTAGAAATAATTCCAAAGACTGAACCTTATCTCCCAAATTAAAAAACATTTGTGCTTCATGGAGAGGCATAAAGATAAATATTGAATCATATTCAGACATACCAACTTCAAAAATAGCAACGACTTTATAAGCTTTCACACGTGGGGTAACGCCAAAAGGAGTCTCATCACCATCTGGAGTAATAATACGAATATCTCTTCCAACTGTCAGTCCTAATTTTTCTGCTAAGCCACTTCCAATTGCAACACCTTCTTCTTGATCAAACCGAGAAATCGATCCTAATTTAATGTTTTGAGAGACTGTTTTAAGCTTTTCTAGATCTTGTTTGCGCATACCACGAACTAACGCGCCAGAGCCACCTTGAACTTCACCTTGAACAAGCGCTTGACCTTCAATAACAGGTAAAGCAAACTTCACACCATTTGTAGTTTCTAAAGAAGAAATAAGAGTCTTATAATCAGAGAAACCAGAATCAACTGTTTGAATAATAAGATGCCCATTCATACCAAGAATACGATTGAGAAGTTCTGTACGAAAGCCATTCATCACCGCCATAACAACAACCAGAGCAAATACGCCCAACATAATCCCAATAAGAGAAATAATTGAAATAACAGATGCAACGACATGTTTTTTATTGGGAATCATATAACGAAAAGCGATCATCCACTCATAAGATGAAAAGCATTTTTTTTTCAGCCTCTTCATAATATTTCCTATTAAATTATAGAAAGTTGGCTGAGCACATCTTCAACCTTTAGAGATTTTTTTATTCCTGTTTTTCGATCTTTAATTTCAACTTCATTTTGTGCAATACTGTTAGGACCAACAATGATTTGCGTTGGCAAACCAATCAAATCCATTGTTGCAAATTTTGATCCAGGGCGTTCATTTCTATCATCTAATAACGGATCAAAACCAACCTTCTTTAATCCCTGATAGAGAAACTCACATGCCTGTGTGCATTTTTCATCATCGGGCTTCATATTGATAATCCCAAAATCAAACGGTGCCATAAACTTTGGCCAAATAATACCATTTTCATCATGAGAAGCCTCAATAGCGGCCGCAACAAGACGCGAAGGCCCAATACCATAAGATCCCATAGAGACCACATGCTCTTTTCCATCTTGTCCCATAACTTTTGCTCCCATTGGAGCAGAATATTTAGTACCAAAGTGGAAAATATGCCCTACTTCAATACCACGCGCTGAAAGACGATTATGATCAGAAACTTTAGCCCACTCCTCTTCATTATGCATTTCTTCCGTTGCTGCATAAAAAGATGTCCATTGCTTAACAATATCATCTAAAACAGCTTTATCACTAAAATCGATTGAACTATCAGGAACGGTAAGTTCAAGAAATTGTTTATCACAGAAGATAGCACTCTCTCCTGTTTCAGCCAAAATGATAAATTCATGACTGAGTTCCCCCCCTATTGGACCTGTATCTGCACGCATAGGAATTGCTTTTAAGCCAAGGCGAGAAAAAGTGCGTAAATAAGCAACAAACATACGATTATAAGATGTTTCAGAGCCTTCATAATCAAGATCAAAAGAATAAGCATCTTTCATTAAAAATTCTCGTGCTCGCATCACACCAAAACGTGGACGAATTTCATCACGAAATTTCCATTGAATATGATATAAATTAAGCGGAAGATCTTTATAAGAACGAACATAAGAGCGAAAAATATCTGTTACCATCTCTTCATTGGTTGGACCATAAAGTAAATCACGCTTTTGACGATCTTTAATGCGGAGCATTTCCAAACCATAATCATCATAACGACCGCTTTCACGCCAAAGATCAGCAGACTGAATTGTAGGCATCAATATTTCTATTGCACCCGCACGTTCTTGCTCTTCACGAATAATTTTACAAACTTTATCAAGCACTTTTTTTCCCAAAGGAAGCCAAGAATAAATCCCTGATGTTTGTTGTCGAATCATTCCAGCGCGCAACATGAAGCGATGAGAAACAATTTCTGCTTCTTTAGGATTCTCTTTTAAAAGTGGAAGGAAATATTGAGAAAGACGCATTGAAATAATTAACTCCTAATCAGATCTATCATATCGGAACAATTTATCACACCCTCTATTCATCTATAGCCGCATTCTGAATACTTGCAAATATAACGATCTTATCATTTAAAAATTTATTGTGCTTTATTCTCTATTTTTCTTATTTAGCAATAAAATAAAAATGCTCTTCTCTTTTTAAATAACGTAATAGGAAAGTTCTTTTATTTTGACCGATGTAAAAAAACTGTACAGATAGGTTTTTTTTGCCAAATTTCATGAACAGCCGCTCTTACTGCACGTCGTGTTGCCTCTCGAATAAGTTCATTATTTTTCTGTTTCATGCGTGGGATATTATAAACTGTATTTTCTACGATATCTAAAAGAATATCTTTTAAACTTTCCCCCTTTCCATTACTTTCAGGTAACCCGAATGTTGTTAGACCTATATCCCCTAATAATTCATGCTTACTATTTATATGGAGAGAAATAGTAACATGACCAGCATAACTTAGTTTACGGCGTTCACGAATCCCTAATTCATCTTCATCTCCAATTAAGCAACCATCCTTATAGATGCGGCCAACAGGAACTTGATCAATAACTTCTACAGGCTCTGGTGCAAGACGTAACATATAGCCATTTCTGATATCCATAACAGTTTTAATACCCGCTTGACGTGCTAAAGTTGCCTGAGCCTTAAGATGCATTGCTTCCCCATGTACAGGGACAAGTATTTGTGGCTTTATCCAATCATACATCTGTAAAAGTTCTGAACGACGGGGATGACCTGAAACATGAACAAGTGCATCTTCATTCGTAATAATTTTAATACCCAAATCAATGAAACGATTTTGTACCTCAATAATCGCTTTTTCGTTTCCTGGAATACTTCGTGATGAATAAATAACGGTATCACCAGCGGAAAGTGCAATATTTTTCATTCCATCACGTGACAGTTTAGCCAAAGCAGCACATGGCTCACCTTGGCTCCCTGTGACAATTAAAACAAGATCTTTTCGCGAGATGTACCCATAATCATCTTCCGTTACAAATGGTGCTAAACCATTCATATAACCAAGCTCTTGTGCAACCATAATACTTCGCTTAAGGGAACGCCCAATGACAAGCACCTTACGTCCAGCAGCTTCAGCTGCAAGAGCAATAGAACGTATCCGACCAATATTAGAAGAAAAAGTTGCTATCGCAACGCGCCCTTCAGCTTTAGAAATAATCTCTGAAAGACTGGCTTGAACTTGCTGTTCTGAAGGAGAGATACCATCCCGACATGCATTTGTGGAATCACAAAGTAATGCTAAAACACCTTTTTTGCCTAAGGCACGAAATCTTTTTTCATCGGTTACAGCCCCGAGTGAAGGGGTATGATCAATTTTCCAATCACCAGTATGAATCACAGTCCCCAAAGAGGTTGTAATTGCTAAAGATACAGATTCTGGTATTGAATGGTTAACGGCTATAGCCTCTACAGCAAAGGAACCTACCTGAAAACAATCACCAGCTTGAAAAATATTGAGTAAAATTTTTTGAGATTCAAAATCTAATTGTTTTTTAGTTTCCAATAATCCTGCCGTAAAAGGCGTACAGTAAATCGGCACTTGTAACTTTGGACATAAATCAAGAACGGCCCCATAATGATCTTCATGTGCATGTGTTAAAACAAGACCCCGTATATTGTGTTTTTCACTTTCTAGAAAACGAATATCAGGCAAAACAAGATCGACACCTGGTAATTCAGAACCAGCAAAACTAATCCCCATATCAACCAGCAGCCATTCACGAAGATATTGGGGACCAAATCCGTAAGCAGCTAAATTCATCCCTATTTCACCTACACCTCCCAGAGGTAAAAAAACAAATTCACATCTATTGGCTGCAACCATAAACATCTCCCAAATCATTAAGGTATCTGATGATAAAATAATTTTTCAATAACGGCCTGCATTAACAGAATCAGCCAAACCAAAATGAACATCCCCAGCTGTTATAATGGCTGTCTGACCGTCTTTTCGCTTTATGATGCAGTTAAAATCACTATCAAGACCATCAAAAATACCCTCAATGACTTTTTCATCATTCACCACTTTGACATGTTTCCCAAGATGAGCGGAATATAAAAGCCATTTTTTTCGGATTATTTCACATCCTTTTGGTTGTTTCCAAAGAAGGTAATTTTTAGAAAAACACTCCGTCAAAACCGTAAATAATTGTTCTGCATCAATACGCAACCCGATATTCTTTAAGCTTGAAGTGGAATAGGGCGCATCTTCATAATTATATTTCACATTTATTCCAATCCCAATAACCAAGGCATATTGTTGTGATGACAATTTTAAAATCTCAAGCAAAACTCCAGAGCTTTTTTCTCCTCTGAGCAAAATATCGTTTGGCCATTTTAAGCTCACAATATTGTTTGTCTGCTTTTCCTCTTTTATCAATTGTTTTATTGCCTCTGCCACACTTACTCCAGCAACAAAACCAAGTTGAGCCGCAGTTTGATGAACAATATCATCAATTAATAAAAGACTAGAATAAAGGTTCCCTTTTGGACTAGACCAAGTCCTCCCTCTTCTTGCTCTTCCCTGTGATTGTTCTTGTGCAACAATCCAAAGATTACCTTGATGACCAGTTTGCGCTTTTCGTTGCGCAATAAGATTTGTTGAATCAACACTATCGTACGCTTCAACAGTGTATCCCTGTTTTTGTGCAAAATCTGATAAAGTATAAACCATATTCATTAAAACAATGCTGTTGCTGCTTTTTCTGCTAGCTCAGCGAACCAAACTCCAAAAAGCGCGTAAAATAAAATAAAGAATACAGAAAGACCAAGACAAAATTGAAGCTCTTTCGATAAAGCAACAAAATGCGCTTTTGCATCATCAAACCACATAATTTTAATGACTCGCAAATAGTAAAAAGCCCCAACTACAGACGCTATCATCCCAACGACAGCAAGTGGCGTAAGTCCAGCGTGGACAGCAGCAGAAAATGTATACCACTTTCCAAAAAAACCAGCCATAGGAGGTATGCTTGCTAAAGAAAAAAGCTGTATTGTCATCACAACAGCCATAAACGGATTCGTCTTTGCTAACCCTGAAAGATCATAAATATTTTCAACATTTCCATTCTGAGAGCGCATTCCAAGAATAAAGGCAAATGAACCAAGCGTCATTCCAAGATAAATAGTCATATAAAGGATAACGCTTTTTATCCCAAGCATATCTCCAGCAGATAAACCAACAAGTGCATAACCCATATGACTGATCGACGAATAAGCCATTAAGCGCTTAATATTATTCTGACCGATTGCAGCAAAAGCACCCAGTATCATTGATGTAATCGCCATGAACACCAAAATTTGTTGCCATGCAGGCATCACGTTATCAACACGCCCTAGGGGAATAAAGGTCACCACAATAATACGGATGACTAAAGCCATTGCAGCAACTTTAGGGGCACCAGCAAAAAATGCTGTAATCGGTGTGGGCGCTCCTTCATAAACATCAGGTGTCCACATATGAAACGGAACAGCAGAAATTTTGAAAGCCAAACCAGCTAAAATAAAGACAATTCCAAAAATGACCCCCAATTGTACATTTTTGCCCTTTAAAGCAAGAGCAATTTCGTGAAAACCAATTTGACCGGTAAAACCATAAAGCAAAGAAATACCATAAAGAAGCAACCCTGAAGATAATGCTCCTAAAACAAAGTATTTTATACCGGCTTCAGAAGATTTTACATTATTACGATTAATCGCTGCTAAAACATATAAAGCTAAAGATTGCAGCTCTAACCCCATATAAAGCGACAGCATATTACCCGCTGAAATCATAAACATCATTCCAAGGGTTGCTAAAAGAACAAGTACTGGAAACTCAAATATATTAAACTTTTGTGCATTGGCAAAACCAACAGACATGATAAGAGAAAAGAGTGCACCAATAAGCATTAAAATTTTCATATAACGACTAAAGGAATCGATAACGAGCGCATTGGTTTGAAATGAACCATTTTTCGGAAAAACTATAAGAATAATAATGGTTGCCACAAGAAGTGCCATAGCTAAACCTGTCACTGTTAAAGAAGCACGTGTATTGGAATAAACACCAATCATAAGCAGCATGACAGCTCCTAATGCAATTAAAAGCTCTGGAAGAATTAAGACTAATTGCGCTATTATTTCAGTTTGCATGTGCATTCTTCCCTTATCTAGTGCAGTTTATTGATGAGGGTTTCTACGGAAAACGCCGTTGCCTTAAGAATAGGCGTTGGATAGATACCAAAGAATATTGTAAGAATAACCATTGGATAAAGGAGGAGTTTTTCTCTTAAAGAAAGATCTATTAATACTTTTAAATTCTCTTTATCCAAGGAACCAAAAATCACACGCCGATAAAGATAAAGGGCATAGGCTGCCGATAAGATAACACCTGTTGTTGCTAAAACAACAACCAATTTATTTACTTGAAAAACACCTATTAAGGTTAAAAATTCACCCAAAAATCCTGAGCTTCCAGGCAAACCAACATTTGCCATGGTAAAAATTAAGAAAACAACAGCATATTTAGGCATATTATTCACTAAACCACCAAACGCTGAAATTTCACGTGTATGCAAGCGATCATAGATAACCCCAACACAAAGAAACAATGCTGCTGAAACAATTCCATGGGATAGCATCTGATAAATAGCCCCTTGTATCCCCTGTTCATTCACAGCAAAAATACCCATCGTTACATATCCCATATGCGCTATTGAGGAATATGCAATAAGTTTTTTGATGTCACTTTGAACAAGTGCAACCAGTGATGTATAAATAATAGCGATAAGCGATAATGTGAAAACAAAAGGCGCAAAATCTGCTGAAGCGATAGGAAACATAGGTAAAGAAAAACGAAGAAAACCATACCCACCTAATTTAAGTAAGACACCAGCTAAAATAACAGAACCCGCTGTCGGTGCTTCTACGTGAGCATCAGGGAGCCATGTATGAACTGGCCACATTGGCATTTTAACTGCGAAAGAAGCAAAAAATGCAAGCCATAGCCATATTTGCATATGAGCAGGAAACTGATAATTGAGTAAAGTTGGTATATCAAGTGTCCCAGCCTCCCAATACATAACCATAAGAGCAACCAGCATAAGCACTGAACCAAGTAAAGTATATAAGAAAAACTTTATACTTGCATAAACACGACGTG
This sequence comes from Bartonella sp. AP57NXGY, assembly GCF_042195805.1. Classification (NCBI taxonomy): domain Bacteria; kingdom Pseudomonadati; phylum Pseudomonadota; class Alphaproteobacteria; order Hyphomicrobiales; family Bartonellaceae; genus Bartonella; species Bartonella sp. AP57NXGY. The sequence goes on from NZ_JBHIOZ010000009.1 coordinate 33,829, forward strand.
CTCCTCCCCATACACCTATAATGATAAACATTGGAATGAGGCTGCCTTCAAAAAAAACATAGAATAGCATTGCATCAAGAGCACAAAAAACACCAATAATCGCAACTTCTAGAAGAAGAAACGCAATCATATAGGCTTTTAATCTCTCTTTAACATTCTCCCAACTTGCTAAAATACAGAAAGGCAAAAGAAAAGCCGAGAGAACAACAAAAAGAATAGAAATACCATCGACCCCCATATGATAGCTAATACCACCCCCTAACCAACTGGATTTTTCAACCATTTGAAAATTTTGGTTGCTAGAATCAAATCCTATCCAAATAATTAAAGAAATAATAAAAACAAATAGAGTCGTAAAAAATGCGACATTACGTATATTATGGCGTGCTACTTCACTATCATCTTTGATAAACAAAATCAGAAGAACACCAACAAGCGGCAAAAATGTAACCGTAGAAAGAATAGGCCAATCGGTCATTAGTTTACGCCCCCGATCATCATCCATGTAATGAGCAATGCAACGCCGATAAGCATTGCAAATGCATAGTGGTAAAGATAGCCTGTTTGCATTCGAACAACTCTATTTGTAATATCAACAACACGCGCTGCAATACCATTGGGACCTAGACCATCAATAATCTTACCGTCTCCCACTTTCCAAAGAAAAGAACCAATTCTAAAGGTAGGACGAACAAATAAAAAGTTATATAATTGATCGAAATACCACTTTTGGTAAAGAAAGTGATACACTCCTGGCATAATACGCGCCATTTTCTTGGGAAGAGAGGGAGCCACAATATAAAATAAATAAGCCAACATAAACCCAAGAATCATTGCTATAAAAGGCGACCATTTTACCCAATTAAAAACATGGTGAGCATCATGAAGAATATGATTATGGCTGCTTGTAAACAATGCTCCCTTCCAAAAAGCATTATACAAGTCACCAAAAAAGTAAGGTTGGAAAACGACACCAGAAAATATTGCTCCAATAGATAAAAGAAAGAGTGGAATCAACATAACTGGAGGCGATTCATGAACATGATGCATCACATCAACTGTTGCCCGTGGTTTACCATGGAATGTCATAAAGATAAGTCGCCATGAATAGAAACTTGTTAAAAAGGCAGCAAAAACAAGAAGATAAAAAGCATATCCTGAAGCAATATTATGAGATGCAAAAGCAGACTCTATAATCGCATCTTTTGAGAAGAAACCTGCAGTCCCGAAAAGTGTTCCTGGAATTCCAACTCCGGTCAAGGCAATGGTCCCGACCATCATCATCCAATAGGTGATCTTTATATGTTTGCGTAACCCACCCATTTTTCGCATATCTTGTTCATCAGACACAGAATGAATCACAGAACCTGCACCAAGAAACAATAAGGCTTTAAAAAAAGCATGCGTAAAAAGATGAAAGACAGCAGCGCCATAAGCTCCAACACCTAATGCCACAAACATATAACCAAGTTGAGAGCATGTAGAATAAGCAATAACACGCTTAATATCATTCTGCACCAACCCCACAGTTGCTGCAAAAAACGCTGTTGTTGCACCAACAATAATAATCACGGTCAAAGCAGTTGAAGAAAGTTCAAAAATTGGCGACATACGCGCAATCATAAAAACACCAGCCGTTACCATTGTAGCGGCATGAATAAGCGCTGATACAGGGGTTGGCCCTTCCATTGCATCAGGCAGCCAAGTATGTAAAAGAAATTGTGCGGATTTTCCCATCGCACCAATAAATAATAAAAGACATGTAATGGTAATTGCCGTCTGCCCATCAAATTGCCAATCTAAAAATGTCATATTTTGTATAAAGCTCTTGTCGGCAGCTTTTGCAAAAATAGAGGCAAAATCAACCGATTGGAACAAAACAAAAATACTAAAGATTCCTAAGAGAAAACCAAAGTCTCCAACACGGTTAACTACAAAAGCTTTCATTGCGGCCTTATTAGCAGAATCGCGCTGAAACCAAAAACCAATGAGTAAATAAGAAGCAAGTCCGACACCTTCCCATCCAAAAAACATCTGAATCAAATTATTGGATGTGACCAACATAAGCATCATAAATGTAAACAAAGAAAGATAAGAAAAAAAACGAGACCTTGAAGGGTCATGGTGCATATAACCAATTGAATAAATATGCACTAATGCCGAAACACTATTCACAACAATAAGCATGACAGCTGTTAATGCATCAACATGTAAAGCCCAATTAAAGCTTAAGTCACCAACAGTCATCCAATGTAATACCAATACATCAATCGCTGGAATATGACCAAGTGCAGTACTGAAAAATGCTATCCACGATAATATGGCAACAACAACCATAAAGCTACATGTTATCAATTCACTCGCACGATCTCCTATCGTTTTTCCACCTAGTGCAGCAATTAAAAAACCCAAAAGCGGAAGAAAGACAATCGTATAATACATCACTGGTTAGCCTTTCATTACATTAACATCTTCAACCGCAATGGAACCACGATTACGGAAAAAAACGACCAGAATTGCTAAACCAATGGCAGCTTCAGCAGCTGCTACGGTTAAGACAAATAAAGCGAATACCTGACCAACGAGATCATGAAGAAATGCTGAAAATGCAACAAAATTGAGATTAACTGAAAGCAATATAAGCTCAATGGACATCAAGATAATAATCACATTTTTTCTGTTGAGAAAAATTCCAGCAATACCAATTGTAAACATCAAAGCAGAAACAGTGAGATAATGTGTAATATCAATATACATCTGCATAGCCCCCCTTACATACCTTTGCCTGATTCAACTTGTTTGATTTCAATGGCACTTTCTACCGTTCTAGAAACTTGCTCCGCAATAGATTGCCGCTTTACTCCTAATTTATGACGAAGTGTTAAAACAATAGCTCCAATCATTGCAACCAATAAAATCATTCCAGCAATTTGAAAATAGAAAACATAATCCGTATAGAGAATATCACCTAATGCTTGTGTATTTGTTCGCTGCGCTAAATCTGGCATTGGTTGCGTAACATGCGTTCTCAAGACTGGAGAAAAATAGCTACTCATAAAAACAACAATCAATTCTACAGCGATAATAACACCAATAAGAGCTCCAATAGGAGCATACCGAAGAGTTCCACTCTTTAACTCAGCAAAATCAACGTCAAGCATCATAACGACAAATAAAAATAAAACAGCGACAGCTCCAACATACACAACAAGCAGAATAAGCCCTAAAAACTCTGCTCCTGCAAGTAAAAACAAAGCTGCTGCATTAAAAAATGCGAGGATTAAAAACAAAACAGAATGCACTGGATTGCGTGCTGTAATAACAATAACTGCACTTGTTAGCATAATAAAAGCAAACAAATAGAAAAATGCCGCCGCTAGATCTGTTAGCATAGGCTTCTCCTTAATTATTCAAACAATTGGTATAAACTTCATACCAGATTACAATTTATCGGAAAAATATCCGACACCTCATTTAACGATACACTTAACGATAAGGCGCATCCATCAATATATTTCGAGCAATTTCTCGCTCCCAGCGATCTCCATTCAATAAAAGTTTTTCTTTATCATAATAAAGTTCTTCACGTGTTTCCGTCGCAAACTCAAAATTTGGACCTTCGACAATAGCCTCAACCGGACAGGCTTCTTGACAAAAACCACAGTAGATACATTTAACCATGTCTATATCATAACGGACAGTTCTACGTGTACCATCATTGCGCCGTGGACCAGCTTCAATTGTAATCGCTTGAGCAGGACAAATCGCTTCACATAATTTACAAGCAATACACCGTTCTTCACCATTTGGATAGCGACGCAATGCATGCTCACCACGAAAACGCTGAGATACAAAACCTTTTTCATAAGGATAATTAATCGTGGGTTTTGGTGAAAAAAATTGACGCATAGCTAAGAAAAAAGCACTCACAAATTCCAATAGAAGAAGTGACTTTGCCGCCTGAATAAAACCTGACATCGTAAAATCTCCTCTTAAACGAAATCCGTAAACTTTAAAAAAGCAGCAGTTATCACAACCATTGCTAGTGAGAGAGGAAGAAAAACCTTCCAACCAAGCCGCATGAGCTGATCATAGCGATAACGTGGAACAAATGCTTTAACCATAGCAAACCAAAAAAATACAAAACAGACTTTTAAAACAAACCAAATGATACCAGGAACCCAATTAAGCCACCAAACATCTAAGGGAGGCAGCCAACCGCCTAAAAATAGAATGGTTGTTAATGCGCACATTAAAACAATCGCAACATATTCACCTAGAAAGAAGAGCATGTAAGGCGTTGAAGAATATTCTACCATATGACCAGCAACAAGTTCGGATTCTGCTTCCACCAAATCGAATGGAGGACGATTTGTCTCTGCAAGCGCAGAAATAAAAAATATAATAAACATTGGAAAAAGGACCAACCAATTCCAATCGAGAAAACTGTTAAAAGGAAGACCAAGAGTTGTACCAAGCCCGTGCGTTTGTTTAAAAACAATTGTTGTGAGATCTAACGAACCACTTATTAAAATGACAGTCACAAGCACAAAACCAATGGAAACTTCATAAGAAACCATTTGTGCCGCCGAACGAAGAGCTCCTAAGAAAGGATATTTTGAATTTGATGCCCATCCCCCCATAATAACACCATAAACTTCAAGAGATGAAATGGCTAAAATATAAAGCAAGCCAACATTAATCTTTGCAATCTCCCAACCCTCATTGACAGGAATAACAGCCCAAGTTGATAAAGCAAGTGTCGCTGAAACAAAAGGAGCCAAAAGAAAAACACCCTTATTTGCACCTGCAGGGATAATAGGCTCCTTAACAACAAATTTAATTAAATCTGCAAAAGACTGTAACAAACCCCATGGTCCAACAACGTTTGGTCCACGACGCAATTGTACCGCTGCCCAAATTTTTCTATCTGCATAAAGAAGATAAGCAACTAAGACCAAAAGAACGACCAAAAGAAGAAGTGTTTTTCCGATTATAATGAGTAATGGCAACAGCCAAGTCATAAAGAAATCATACATCATTATTCCTTTTCCTTTGCCTTACTTTACTGTTTGTGTAGCACGGTTTTTTGCAAGAGATGAACATTCAGCCATAACAGCAGAAGCACGTGCTATCGGATTTGTTAAATAAAAATCTTTAACCATAGAAGTAAATGCTTGACTCTCGAGAGAAACCATTTTTGAACCAAGCGCCTTAAGACCACTTATATCAGAAGGCACTATATCATCAACAGCACAAAGGTGTGGATAATCATTAAACAAGCATTGCCTTAATTGAGAAAGAGAATCAAAAGGGAGCTTTTGTCCTAAAATATCCGATAAAGCACGCAAAATAGCCCAATCTTCTTTTGCTTCACCTGGAGCAAAACCAGCCCGATTTGTCATTTGAACACGTCCTTCTGTATTCACATAAAGCCCTGATTTTTCAGTATAAGCAGATGCAGGCAAAATAACGTCAGCAGCATGTGCACCATTATCACCATGGCTCCCAATATAAACTGTAAAAGCTTTTGTATTGGCTAATTCTACTTCATCAGCACCAAGCAAAAATAGAACTTCACAGGTTTTAAGTATATTTGCAACCCCAAGCTTAGAAGTAAAGCCTATGTCCAACCCTCCAACAATCGAAGCTGCATTATGAAGAACCCCAAACCCATTCCATGTCTCACTAAGAGCACCTATATTATCAGCTAATTTAGCAAGACTTTTTAAAACAGATAAACCTTCACTTCCTGAAACCGCTCCCTCTCCGATAAGAATAAGGGGCCTCTTCGCTTCTTTTAAGACATTAAAAAAAACATCCTCTCCACGAATAAGTGTCGTTAATGTATCACTCCCAGATCCAAGGTAAGAATAAGGATAACGTAAATCGACTTTCTCTCCAATTAATGCAATAGGAAAATTGCCCATCCGTTGGCGCTTTAAAATACGCGCATTTAAAACAGCTGCTTCATGACGTGGATTAGATCCCACAATAAGCAGTGCATCAGCCTGTTCAATACCTACAATTGTAGGATTAAAAATATAACTCGAGCGCCCAAACTCTGGCGATAAAGCCCCCCCTCTTTGACGACAATCAAAAAGCGTTGAGCCCAAAGAACTCAATAATGCTTTAAGGGCATACATTTCTTCAACAGAAGCAAGATCCCCCGCAATGGCTCCAATTTTTTCTGGAAAAATTTTAGAGATTACCATTTTAATTTTTGCAAAAGCTTCTGTCCAACTGACAGGTTGAAGCTTTCCATCTTTGCGTACATATGGCTTATCAAGCCGCTGAGTCCGTAATCCATCCCAAATAAAACGCGTTTTATCAGAGATCCATTCCTCATTTACATCTTCATTCGTACGCGGCATAATCCGCATAACTTCACGGCCGCGGCTATCAATACGGATAGCACTACCAAGCGCATCCATCACATCAATCGATTCCGTTTTTACCAATTCCCACGGACGGGCATGAAACGCATAAGGTTTTGAAGTTAGAGCTCCCACTGGACAAAGATCAATAACATTTCCCTGTAATTCAGATGTCATAGCTTTTTCAAGATACGTCGTAATTTCAGCATCTTCACCACGACCGATCAAACCAAGCTCAGAAATACCTGCAACTTCCGTTGTAAAACGAACACACCGTGTACAATGAATACACCGTGTCATAACAGTTTTGACAAGAGGTCCAATATATTTATCTTCTACAGCACGTTTATTTTCTGTATAACGAGAACAATCTCGTCCATAAAGCATTGCTTGATCTTGAAGATCACACTCTCCCCCTTGATCACACACTGGACAATCCAAAGGATGATTAATGAGAAGAAATTCCATAACACCTTCACGTGCTTTTTTTACCATCGGTGTATTGGTAAAAATCTCAGGTGCCTCACCGTTAGGCCCTAATCGTAAATCACGAACCCCCATAGCACAAGAAGCCTGAGGTTTTGGTGGACCACCCTTAACCTCAACTAAACACATACGACAATTTCCAGCAATTGACAAAGATTCATGAAAACAAAAACGTGGAATTTCTGCCCCAGCCGCCTCAGCAGCCTGAAGCAACGTGTAGTAATCAGGAACTTCAATCTCTTTGCCATCAACTTTGATATTTATCATCACCCATCCAACCTGCGGATAACCCACTTAAAATTTGCATTCGGTCGTTCTTAAAACAAAATCCTTTATTAAACCGCTTCTAAAGCAATATTTTTGCTTTGGACTACATTTCGCGTGTATTCATCAATTCTACGCTCGATTTCTGGACGAAAATTACGTATCAACCCCTGTACAGGCCATGCGGCAGCATCACCAAGCGCACAAATAGTGTGTCCTTCAACCTGTTTAGACACTTCAAACAAAAGATCAATCTCGCGTTTTTGCGCTCTTCCCTCAACCATACGCCCTAAAAGACGCATCATCCATCCCGTCCCCTCACGACACGGTGTACACTGACCACAACTCTCGTGCTTGAAAAAAGCAGCTATACGCCAAATTGCCTTGATAATATCGGTTGATTTATCCATAACAATCATTCCCCCTGTGCCAAAAGAAGACCCGACATCTCGCATCCCATCAAAATCCATGATCGCATCGATCATATCCTCACCACGAACGACTGGACAAGAAGCCCCCCCTGGAATAACTGCTAAAAGATTATTCCATCCACCACGAACACCACCCGTATGTTTTTCAATTAATTCACGGAATGAAACACCAAGAGCGTCTTCAAATGTACAAGGTGCATTAACATGCCCTGAAACCATAAATAATTTCGTTCCAACATTATTTGCTCGTCCGATTGATGAAAACCACGAAGCACCCCGCCGCAAAATCGTTGGAACAACGGCAATAGACTCTACATTATTTACTGTTGTTGGACAGCCATAAATCCCCATATTGGCAGGAAATGGTGGTTTAAGCCGAGGTTGTCCCTTTTTTCCCTCAAGACTTTCAAGAAGAGCTGTTTCTTCACCACAAATATAAGCACCCGCTCCATGATGAATAACAATATCACAAGCATGCCCATATTTCGTTTTTTTGCCAAGTAAACCCGCATCATAGCATTCATCAACCGCAGCTTGAAGCGCTTCACGTTCACGAATATATTCACCACGAATATAAATAAAAGCAACATTGGCTCCCATAGCAAAAGTAGCGATTGCACATCCTTCAATCAAAGTGTGGGGGTCATGACGTAAAATATCACGGTCTTTACAAGTTCCAGGTTCAGATTCATCGGCATTGACAACCAAATAATGAGGACGTCCATCATTCTGCTTTGGCATAAAGGACCACTTCATTCCAGTAGGAAAACCAGCACCACCACGACCGCGTAAACCCGATGCCTTCACTTCATCAATGATCCAATCACGACCTTTGTCAATCATTTCTTTCAGACCATTCCAATGCCCACGCAACATCGCAGCCTTTAATGATTTGTCTTTTAAACCATAAATATTGGTGAAGATACGATCTTTATCAGCTAGCATACCCCACCTTTTTTTCTATCACCCATAGCATTTTCCGCTTTTCCTCAAATGCAATTTTTAAATATCTTTTCAAGATTTCTTACTTTTCGTTAAATGTTGCCATCATGGGTAGAATAATAAAATATTTTCTCAAGAAAAATACTTAATTATGTTCCCCATTCTTTCCTTATCCTTTTTTGGTGAAGACTTGAGAGATCTTTTTTTCTTTCTCATCATCAATAAGAGAAGTTAAACCACTAATCGGTTCCGACGATTTACGACTATTTTGCGGACCAACCTCTATCTCAGAACCCTTACCTGCTTCAAATGCATCAATAATTTCTTCAAGGCGTTCAGCTGTAAGATCTTCATAAGTATCTTTAAAAATCATAACCATCGGAGCATTCACACAAGCACCAAGACACTCCACCTCTTCCCATGATAAGGTTCCATCCTGATTGGTCGCAAAAGGTTCATGATGAATTTTTTTCTGACAAACTTTAATCAATTCATCAGAACCACGTAACATACAAGGCGTTGTACCACAAACTTGAATATGCGCTTTTGTTCCAACAGGCTTAAGCTGAAACTGAGTATAAAAAGTAGCAACTTCTAAGACACGGATATAAGCCATGGAAAGAATCTGAGCAATATGCTCAATCGCAGCACGTGTCACCCAACCATCTTGCTCTTGAGCACGCATTAATAATGGAATTACAGCAGACTGCTGACGCCCTGCAGGATATTTTTTTATGGTATTTTTTACCCATATCTGATTTTCTTTTGTAAAAGAAAACTCAGCGGGCTGATAAACATCATCTGCAAGACGGCGTACGGACATTAGCGATCAACCTCCCCAAAAACAATATCAATCGAACCCAAAATAGCTGTAGCATCTGCTAACATATGACCTCTGGTTAAAAAATCCATAGCTTGGAGATGAGCAAACCCAGGAGCACGCAACTTGACACGATAAGGCTTATTGGTTCCATCAGAAACAAGATAAACACCAAACTCACCCTTCGGAGCTTCCACAGCAACATATACTTCTCCAGGAGGTGTATGAAAACCTTCCGTATAGAGTTTAAAGTGATGAATCAGTGCTTCCATCGAGCTTTTCATTTCACTCCGCGTCGGTGGTACAATTTTGCGATCCAAGCTCGAAACTGGTCCATTTTTTTCAGTACTCAGTAAACGCTCCACACATTGGCGCATAATTTTCGCTGATTGACGCATTTCTTCCATACGAATAAGATAGCGATCATAACAATCGCTATTTTTACCTATAGGAATATCGAATTCCATTTCATCGTAACATTCATAAGGCTGACTTTTACGCAAATCCCATGGAACACCAGCTCCACGAATCATAACCCCAGAAAAACCGCGTGCCCAAGCTTCATCAATACTTACAACGCCAATATCCACATTACGCTGCTTAAAAATCCGATTTGGGGTCACAAGCGCATCAAGTTTTCCGAGAGAAACAAGAAATGGATCAATAAAATCACCAATATCTTCAACTAAAGATTCTGGTAAATCTTGATGCACGCCACCAGGACGAAAATAATTTGCATGAAGACGAGCACCACAGGCACGCTCATAAAAAATCATCAATCTTTCACGTTGCTCAAATCCCCAAAGCGGTGGTGTTAAAGCACCAACATCCATTGCCTGTGTCGTTACATTAAGCAAATGATTAAGAATACGCCCAATTTCAGAAAACAAAACACGTATTAATTGCCCTCTTTTAGGAACTTTTATATCTAATAACTTTTCAATAGCAAGAACAAAAGCATGTTCCTGATTCATAGGAGCAACATAATCCAAACGATCTAGATAAGGACCAGCTTGGAGATAAGTCTTTGTTTCCATTAATTTTTCAGTACCGCGATGCAACAACCCAATATGTGGATCTACACGCTCAACAACTTCACCGTCCAGCTCCAGAACCATGCGCAAAACCCCATGCGCGGCAGGATGCTGCGGACCAAAATTGATATTAAAGTTTCGAACATTGACCTCAGCCACAATCAACCCCTTGCTTTTTAAAAAACTTCATATCAAATATCAAAAAAATCTATCACGCTAAAAAATATTTAATTATTTAAGAAATACAGTACCCTAATATAATGCCTTATCAAAACCAATATTATTTTTTTTCATCTGCTTTCCCATCACATGGCAAAGTATACTGTCCTCCTTCCCAAGGAGAAAGAAAATCAAAATTACGCATCTCTTGGCGCAAAACAACAGGCTCATAAATCACCCTCTTTGCTTCATTATCATAACGGCATTCAACAAATCCTGTCACAGGAAAGTCTTTGCGTAAAGGATATCCTTCAAACCCATAATCTGTTAAAATCCGTCTCAAATCCGGATGTCCTGAAAATAAAATCCCATACATATCATACGTTTCACGTTCATACCACTCTGCGCCAGGATAAACCGTACAAGCTGAAGCAACAGGAGTATTTTCATCTGTACGAACTTTTACACGTAAGCGTAAATTCTCACGAGGAGATAACAATTGGTAAGAAACATCAAAGCGCTTATCGCGAGAAGGATAATCCACACCACTAATGTCTGTAAGATTAATAAATTGACAGCGAGAATCATCACGAACAAACATTAAGACATCGATAATTGCATCAAGACGTGCCACAATGGTCAATTCACCAAAAGCAAGAACAGTCTCTTCAAGCTTATTTTTTAATTTGTTTTCCAAATAAGCAGCAAGCTCAACCAATGTTTCATCCACCATGACAAGAAAACTCTCTATCGCTCTATGGATCCGGTACGACGGATTTTTTTCTGTAGCAACAATATGCCGTATAATAATGCCTCTGCTGTAGGTGGACACCCTGGGACATATATATCGACAGGCACGATACGATCACATCCCCGCACTACTGAATAGGAATAATGATAATATCCCCCACCGTTTGCACATGATCCCATAGAAATCACATAACGTGGCTCTGGCATCTGATCGTACACTTTTCTTAAAGCAGGAGCCATTTTATTTGTCAGAGTACCTGCCACCACCATCACATCTGACTGGCGGGGTGAAGCTCGTGGTGCATATCCAAAACGCTCATTATCATAATGAGGCATTGAGCATTGCATCATTTCGATAGCACAACAAGCCAAACCAAAACTCATCCACATTAAAGAACCGGTACGTGCCCAAGTAATCAAAGCATCTGCCGAGGTAACTAAAAAACCCTTATCTGATAATTCAGCATTGATATCACGAAAAAACTTATCGTCAGATCCTATCAGCCCACCAGTATTTGGATCAATGATTCCTTTTGGTTTTGGAGCCTCAATCGTTGAATTATTAGATCTTAATTCCATTCAAGGGCTCCTTTTTTCCATTCATATATAAATCCAATAGTCAAAATCGCTAAAAACACAATCATCGACCAAAAGCCAAACATACCTATTGATTCGAATGAAACAGCCCAAGGAAAAAGAAATGCAACTTCAAGATCAAAAATAATAAATAAAATTGATACCAAATAGAAACGAATATCAAACTTCATGCGTGCATCACTAAATGAATTAAACCCACATTCATAAGCCGATAATTTTTCAGGATCGGGGGAACGATATGCTACAATGTAAGGTGTAATCAACAAAACTCCAGCAATAACCGCTGACACAATAATGAAAATCAAGACTGGCAAATAAGAGCTCAATAAATAAGCCATAACCCTCTTCCATCGTAACGAAATGCCTGAGTTTAACACAATGATTCAATATTGCGAGACCAAACAGACAAATTTAACAATCGCTCTATTAACTCTATTCATACTGCTTCTAAGGCATACAGAGCGATACTTTTCTTATCGGCATAGGTAACGCAGAGCAAAGAAAGACGCAAGCCCTATTCTTATAAACCATATAAAAAGAAAGAAAAAACATATCTATTCCCAATCAAACACTCCACCACATTACTCATAGCATATGGATATTTTAAAAAGGAAATTTCATAAGGAATCACGAAATGGCGCGAGTGACGGGGCTCGAACCCGCGACCTCCGGCGTGACAGGCCAGCACTCTAACCAACTGAGCTACACCCGCGCATTTTTTTCGAACCAATTTAATTTGGTACAAGCGGTCGTGTAAGGGGTTCATGCGTTTATGTCAAGAAGGATTCTGCATTTTAAAAAAAAATTATCAAATCCCATCTTTATTCTTGCGTTTAGAAAAATTCTTCCTTAAATAGTCTCCATTCAATTGCTGATCATTGCATTGGGCGATTAGCTCAGCTGGTAGAGCGCCTCGTTTACACCGAGGATGTCGGGAGTTCGAGTCTCTCATCGCCCACCATATAGCTTTATATTCCTATTAAGTTTTTG